>CAYRBS010000301.1:0-3260 GCA_964422335.1 uncultured Mariniphaga sp.
ATCTATAATCCGGGAAATGCAGCCATCCATACGCATTGGGTGAAAAGTGAATGGGAGGGGCATCCTGAACCACCTCCTGCCAAAATAGCTGTGGAAGGAAATGTGCTTATTCCCGGCAGGGATACAAAAGTCAAAGCTTTCATCAACGGAGATCATGCAGAATTATTTATCGGGAATAACCGTATTGAAGATAAAAGTTCGAATATCCCGATGACGGCAGGGACTTTCAAAGAAACTGATACCCCGCTTTTTCAGCCGGAGGAAATAATGGACACAGACAAAGTAATTGAATATGTGTTGAATAATGCCGGAGCACGTCCTGCCGAAAGAGACCCAATTGACCAACGAATTATAAACAGTGCCAGGGAAGGAAAGGGCCGGATTATTGACAGCCAGGATGAGGTTGGAGGCTATCCTGACCCGGAACCGGTGTACAGGAAATTAAACATTCCGGAAAATAATATTCAGGAATGGCTGGATAAAATGGCGAAGAAGGTAGAAGGAATATAAAATTCCGGATTTTGGATAGAGAGAAAATTGCCGTAGTTACTATCCATTAATCATTTTGCTTTGGCCTGCTGAAGCCCTGTGTTTTGTATTTCTCCAGGAGTACTTTTAATTCTGAAATAATTTCCGGATTCTCCAGGTAAACATTGGTTGTTTCAGCCGGGTCGTTTTCCAAATTGTACAATTGAACGGAATCCTGCGGAACTTCCTCTTTTATTTGCGCAAAACCGCCGTGCCCCTTCGCATCAATGTATTTCCAGTTTTCTTTGCGGATGGCAAAGTGGCCGTTCAGCGAGTGGTGAATAGTGGCTTCGCGCAATGGTTTTTCATACTCTTCGTTTAAAAGTACCGGAAGAAAACTGTAACTGTCGTGTGCTTCATCCGGTGTCATTTTATGCCCAAGCAAATCGGCAATTGTAGCGTATAAATCGGTGGTACAAATTACTTCATCAGAAACCGAACCGGCTTCAACTTTTCCGGGCCAGGTAACGATGAACGAAACCCGGTGCCCGCCGTCGTAGGAGTGCGATTTCCGGCCTTTGTATCCGTTGCTGGTGTTGTGGTCGAACTCAATTTCCTGCTGAATGGGAAAACCATGGGGTGAACTGCCGTTATCGGAAGCCAGGATAACAATCGTATTTTCATACAGTCCCTTTTCCTTTAATGCTGCTACTACCTGTTGGACGGTGGCATCACATTCCACCACAAAATCGCCGTATTCACCGGCCTTGCTTTTCCCAATAAATTCATCGTTTGGCACCACTGGTGTGTGTGGCGCTGCCCAGGGAAAATAGAGGAAAAAGGGGTTGTTTGCTTCCTGTTTTTGAATGAATTCCACCGCCTTTTGGGTAATATCCGGCATTACATTTTTTGCTTTGAATCCCGGTACGGTGAGGCCGGTCCGTCCCCCTTCATCCGTAATTTCGGTTGGAATACCCTGCGCCATTTGGTTTTCAACATAAAGATAAGGAGGCATATCGAGTGAAGCAGGAATTCCGAAAAAGTAGTCGAACCCGGCAGAATGAGGGCCTTCCAGAATGGGTTTGGTGTAGTCTATCTTTCGGTTATCTTCTTCCCAGTTGTCGGTGAGTTGAATGCCCGGCTCTTTGGTCTGCCAGTTCAGGCCCAAATGCCATTTTCCAATGGCTGCGGTGTTGTAATTGTATTTTTTCAGAAGGGAAGCCACGGTGGGTGTTTCTTCTTCAATTAAAACCGGCGAACTGCCCCACAAAACACCAGATTTCAGCCGCGTACGAAAAGCGTAGGTTCCGGTTAAAATACCGTAACGGGTGGGCGTGCAAACCGCCGAGTTGGTGTGCGCGTCAGTGAACATCATCCCGTCTTTTGCCAGGGCATCCATGGCCGGTGTGGGAATTTTCGAATCGGAGTTGTAGCAGCTTAAATCGCCCATCCCCATATCGTCGGCCAGCAGGTAAACAATGTTGGGAAGATCGGAGGTGGGCTCTTTTTCTGCGCATCCGGAAAGAAGTGTCGCACTGCTCAGTAATATAACGGAAAAGGTCTGTATTGAATTCATATCAAATTGATTTATAATTTTTTACCGGTGCTTAGCCCGGTGGTTGATTTTCTTAACGTCTTTTGCAGTTTCAGCATTTAATTCCTTTAATGGCTGAAGCCAGAGTGTAAAAAATCCGCATAACCCCGTTTTACAATGGTCTGGCCACCATAATTCCGGTTGCCGATTTACTGTTCAGCAGGTACTCCTCCAGGGTTTCATCTGAAATCACCACTTTTTCAGCAGCAGAAGAAGCGTGCAGCAGGTGAATGCGGCTGGCCTTGCGTACGAGGATTCCCATGTGTGTAACATCGAGCCCTTCGATGCCGGTTGTGATTCCCACAATGTCGCCATCCATGAGCTGATCTTCCACTTCGGCCAGTTTTTCTTCCGGAATGTAAAAATGCTGCCGGGCATTAATGTCTTTTTCCTGCCGGGCAATTGCCTCCACCAGTTGGTTGCTGTCTTTCAGTTGCCGGTAACTTTCGGGATGGGTACTCATAAAATTGACTTCATTTGGATAGGGAGTGGCGGCAATTTCTTTGGAAATGTTTCGCACCAGTTTCTTTTGCTGGTTATCAAAAATCCAGTCGCTGGTATAATGCAGGCGCGACGGGTAACCGTCAATCTTTCCGTTTCGGTACCGTACATTTTTCAGTTCCCCGGCAAACTTTTCAAAAGTAGGTTCGCCGCTTTGGATGGTTTTTGCAAGTGCGAGGCAATTTTCTGTGAGTGTGGTGCAATCCAGCTCCCGGAGGTTAATTACCAGGTTTTCTTTTTCCCCTTTTTCGAGTGTGTGTGCTACGTAGGGCGTTTCTGTGAAATAGGTTCCCAGTTTCACCATCAGCACCGGGGTGGAAGCCTGGCTTTCTTCTCCAAAAAGTTCAAATAGCTGTTCCAGAATTTCTTTGTCTTCTTCCGTAGAAACGGTTTTGTATTCTTCGGTTTCCACATTTCCTTTAAACGAGCAGCTTGCCAGCAAAAAATAGAAAACAGATAAAATGAGTAATCGCATCGCTAAATCGGGTTTGAATGAATAATTATTTCGTAATTCCGGGCCAGTCGTCGGTTCTGAACGGATTGGCCGGCAGTCCTTCTTTATTGTAGAGATTCACATCGTCGGGATTGTTGGCCCAGCCGTAACGCACGGCCACCGGATTTGGCACTTTTTCAGTATAAACAACCACCGTATTTTCATCAAAAAGTTCGGCTTTTGCCCAGTGGAATTTCCGGTCGG
>CAYRBS010000302.1:0-3236 GCA_964422335.1 uncultured Mariniphaga sp.
TACGATGTACTTCTCAACAGGCCATTATTTCAGTAATGAAAAAGATTTCAAACGAAATCAAACTTACAACGCCGGGCTGGGCTACCGGCCGTTTAAAGCACTTCGCATCGACCTTTCCCCCGGCTATAATTCCTCAACCGATAACCTGCAGTACGTTACCCAGCTGAATTACCAGGAAAACAAACGGTACATTTTCGCGAAAATCAACCGGAAAACCATGAACATGTCGTTCAGGCTGAATTACAACATCACCCCCGATTTAACTATCCAGTACTGGGGGCAGCCATTTATCGCATCGGGAGAATATACCGGTTTTAAATACATCACCGACAGCAAGGCTAAAAACCTGAACGACCGGTATCGCCTTTATTCTGCCAACCAGATAAGTTACGACCCGGCAGACGGTTCGTATTTGATTGATGACAATTCCGACAATACAACTGACTACACCATCGAAAAACCCGATTTCAATGTAAAGGAATTTTTATCGAATCTTGTTGTCCGCTGGGAATACCAGCCAGGTTCCACTTTTTACCTGGTGTGGTCGCAAACCCGCGACCATTTTGAAAACGAAGGCTCTTTCAACCTTTCGCGGGACGTTAACCGGCTATTCGGCCATAAAGCCCACAATATTTTCCTGTTGAAATTTTCTTACCGGATTGGCAGGAAGTAAAAAAACTAATCCATTTTTACTTCATCGCCGGTTAGGTTCACCTTGCCTGAAACCGAAACGGCCTCTTTGGCCCCGGGCTGGCCACCACCCACTGAAATAGTAAAACTGCCGGGTTCAATCACCCGTGTTTCATCTTTTCCAATAATTGAAAACTGCCGGGGTGCCAGTTCAAAGGCTACCTCCATTGAATGGCCGGGCAGCAGATGAATCCGCTCAAAACCTTCCAGCTGATACTTTGGCCGCGGGGTGGAAGCTTCCTCATCCTGCAGGTACAACTGAACCACCTCATCACCCGCCATTTCACCGGTGTTGGTCACTTTCACTTTTACCTTCACCGGTTCGCCTGCTTTGGTTTCGGCCGGCAACTCCAGATCATCGTAATTAAAAGTTGAATAGCTCAACCCGTAACCAAAGGGAAAAAGCGGTTCATTTTCAAAATAACGGTATGTACGGTTATTCATATCGTACTCTTCGAATGGGGGCAACTGCTCAACCGACTTGTAATACGTTACGGGTAACCGGCCCGCAGGATTGTAATCGCCAAACAACACATCGGCAACTGCATGTCCGCCCTCCTGCCCCGGGTAGCCGGCAGAAATAATGGCTTCCAGTTTTTCGCTGGCCTCATTAATGGCCAGGGCGCTTCCGTTTAATAATACCAGTACAACGGGTTTTCCTGTTTTTTCGATGGCTGCCATCAGGTCGCGCTGGGTTTTGGGTAATTTCAGGTGGGTGCGGTCGCCCCCCGAGAATCCATCCACCTCGATGGGCATCTCCTCTCCTTCCAGGCGCTGCGAAAGTCCAAGGACCAAAACAACGGCATCCGACTGCCCCGCCAATTCAACAGCCTGTTTTTGCATATCCGGGTTGGGCATCGACCAAAGCAACCGGGCGTCTCCATCTCCGTACCAGTTTTTATATTCATAAACAAACTTGTACTTTTTGCCGGCCTCAAGCTCTACCTCTTTTTCATGATGAAATGCATGATGTTCCGTATTGTGCCCCAAAATTTTCTCGCCTTCGAGCCACACATCGAGGGTGGGCATTCCCCAACAGCCCAAACTGTATGTTCCCGAAACCGGCGGTACCAGGTACCCCGTCCACCGAATACTGAAATCATCATCGGGCAGCACCGGGGAAGGAGCTTCCGATTCCCAGTAAAAATCGATATTTTCGTCAATGCGGGTAAAAACAGGCTCCCCTTCCAGGTCAGCGTTGTCGAAGTACTCGCCCACCACGCCGGGCTCTCCTTCCCCGGTCACCAAATATTGGGTTGAAATCGGGTGCAGATTGGAAACTCCTTCAGCCAGGTGGCTTCCTTCAGCAAAAAGGATTTCGGTATCGGGCAGTTTATTTTTTAACCCTTCCAGAACAGTTACCGGGCTTTTGGGAATGCCATTGTAATTGCCCAGCAGGGCTTCCCAGTTGTCGGCATTGGGACCGATTACCGCCAGTTTTTTAATCTCTTTTGATAACGGCAACGTGTTCTTCTCCTGCCCCGGCAGGCGGGCATTTTTCAGAAGGACAATGCTTTTGCGGGCTGCCTCCAATGAAAGTGCCGCATTTTCGCCGGATGTATTCACCGAAAACGGAATTTGCGCATAGGGCACTATCTCTTCCGGATCAAACATTCCCAGTTTAAACCGTGCTGTAAAAAGACGTTTTACCGCCACATCCAAATCTTTTTCTTCAATTATTCCACGTTCCACTGCTTCGGGAAGGTGGGGATAAGAATTACCACAGTTGAGGTCGGTGCCATTTTTAACTGCCACTGCCGAAGCTTCAGCCGCATCGGCAGAAAAACCCTGGTATTTGTAGAAATCAGAAATCGCCCAGCAGTCGGACACCACATAACCCTCAAACCCCCATTCGTTTCGCAGAATATTTTCAAGAATGGGATTAGCGCAACATGGATAATCCCGAAATTGATTGTAGGCTCCCATCACCGAATAAGCGCCGCCATCCACCACCAGTTTTCTGAATGCCGGCAGGTAGGTTTCGTGCAAATCGCGTTCGCTCACATGTGCATTAAATTCGTGGCGCAAAGGCTCAGGTCCGGAATGGACAGCATAATGTTTGGCAGTGGCCACCACTTTCAGGTAGTTGGAATCATTCCCCTGAAGCCCTTTTACAAACTGCGTCCCCATTTCTCCGGTAAGAAAAGGATCTTCACCGTAGGTTTCGTGCCCTCTTCCCCACCGGGGATCGCGGAAAATGTTGATATTGGGCGACCAAAATGTGAGTCCCTGATAAATACCGCGTTTGCCCCTGCGCACAAAATCGTGGTGTTTGGCACGCGCTTCATCAGAAATGGCGGTTGCCACCCGGTGCATCAAATCTTTATCCCAGGAGCCGGCAATGGTAATCGACTGCGGAAAAACGGTGGCATAACCCGCACGCGCCACGCCGTGCAAACTCTCGTTCCACCAGTTATATTCAGGTACACCCAGACGCGGAATTTCCTTTGAGGTATAAACCATCTGGTCAATTTTCTCCTGAACGGTCATTTGCGAAACCAAAATATCTACCCGCTCTTCGATGGGTAAATTATAATCGAGGAAAC
>CAYRBS010000303.1:0-1400 GCA_964422335.1 uncultured Mariniphaga sp.
TCCGGATCATTCAAATTGTATAAAACCGGCATGGTTGTTTCAGCAAAAAACAGAAACCCGCCCGTTCCGCTCGATTTGTCCTGTGCATTGGCAAGCAGGTCGAGTTTGTAAGAGCCGGTGGAAATCACCAGAAATGTTCCAAGGGCGAATAAAATAACTACCGTCAGCGAGCGCCCCCTATTGCGGGTAAGATTCAGCTGCGAAAGTTTTTCCAGCCTGATTTTTCCGGTTTTCTGCACCTCCATTCTTAAAAGCAGTTTCCGGTAAGCCAGCAACAGTCCCGCCAACAGCAATCCTCCCGACAAAAAGAAAAGCATAGGGTTGAGCGCCCCGGGGCGAAGCAATTGCATGAGCAGTATTGCCACCGGAATAAATATGAAAATCCACATCAACACATCCAGCGCCTGTCGCAGGTTTTTTTTCATTTGAACGCCGGTGCGTTTTTGCAGTTCGGCTGTTTTCCGGTTCTGGTAACGGTAAATGGAAAGATAAATGGCGCCGAGCGAAACTGCCAGACTGATTATCAACCCCAAAACCAACGTAAGCGGATATATTTTTATGAGCAGCACGTTGGTGCGTACAATCTCAAACCACAGGGTATTCAAAATACGAAACACAGCCGAGGTATATAAAACCGACAGAGCCAGCCCCAACAGTCCGCCAGCCAGGGCCACAACAAATCCTTCGAGAAGAAAGAAGCTGCGCACCTGTTTTTCTTTAAACCCCAGCGCTGAAAGAATACCTACTTCGGCTGAACGGGTTTCCAGGTTTAACCTGAAAAGTAAGGCCGTGAGAATAATGGCCGCTGCCAAAATAAAAAAGCTCAGTCCCAGGAACAGGCCGCTAAAGTCGGTGCCGTTTTGGGCGGCAGTGAGTCCCTGCTCGCGGATAGGTTCCACGACCATACCCAGATCACCCGAACGGATATTGTTTTTAAAAACATCGAGGTAGTTTTGCTTATCAAAAGATGCTGCCGGAAACCGCACCGCCGTGTAAACACCAAAACGGTTCTCCCACATCTCCAATGCTTTATTGAGGGAAACGTAAGCTTTTGGGGCTCCTTTCCAGTCGTCCCAGTAATCTTCATCCTTGTCGCGAATGGCATCCAGGTCAATAGGTACGCCGGCATCCCACTCTCGGCAGTGTCCTGCGTCTGACATTCCGGGCAACCAGGGCATCCGGGTAGAATCGGCCCAGGATTTTTCCATCGGAACAATTTCTTTCAGGATAAATTCGGCTTCCCGATCGATGAGCTGCCGCAGCGGCCCAATCTCCAGGTATTTCAGCCGGATGGTGTCGCCCGGGTTAGCATTCAGATCATCGGCAGCCCATTGGGTCAATATTATTTCATCATCAGCCAGTTGTTCGCCCTCCAGCGATGAAACAAAAGAATAGGGAAT
>CAYRBS010000303.1:1500-3227 GCA_964422335.1 uncultured Mariniphaga sp.
ACAAAATAGGAAATCAATGGTTTTGCTTCCGGAAGTTGTTCCAGTGTTTGCGCCACTTTGGGTTCCATAAAAACCCTTTCAGTGGAAATTTCCAGTTCGCCGGTAGCTTCGATGTTTTTCATTTTCAATCCGGCATCCGTGGGAGTCAGGCAATTTTCAACCGACTTTTTCACTTCGTCACCATCGACATCAGTGGAAACAAGCAGGTGATTGGCTTTGCCTTCAAACTCCATCAACCGGTTCAGCCGGCTGATTGACAGAAAAAGATTGTAGGGCGCTGTTTGCGAAGTTTTCAGGCTGAAACGACCCAGTTCTTCTTTACTCACAATTTTTTTGATGGTAGCCCGCAGCGAAACGCTGGTTTCCTCATCAGAAACAAAGGGAGCGTTCATCGGTATTAAACTGGCCTTTTTCGCCCGCACCAGGATATTGTCGCCTTCTTCCACATCCAGCCGCTCTGCCAGGTTACTGCTGATGGCAATTTCGTTATCTTCCAATTCAGCATAAATTCCGGTTTGAGCGATTTTTTCAAAATTACTGTCCACACCCACTACCTGTACCCGGTTCACGCGCTGCTGCCCGCCTCCGGAAACAGCCACCCCTTCGAGCAACAAAACGGGTGCAGCCTTGATTTCCGGGTTATCAGCTTCCATCTCAGCCGCCATTTCCTGCCGGAAGTAGCGTTCTGTAACCGCCACAAGGTGTGTGGTTTCACCTAACCGGAAAAAAGTGGTTTGCTCCAGGCTGTGCCGCACCGAATCGCCGATAATGAGCGAACCGGTCAGTACCATTGTACTTACTGCCACCCCGATTGCCACCAGCAGGTTCGCTTTCAGGTAGTGAAAAAATGATTTGAATATGTAGCTTAATTTCGTCATAAGAGCCCCTTTGTCAGCCAGCCGAAGGCCTTCTCCCCCAAGAGAGAAATCTATATTAACTTCCCGTTTTTCAGTGTGTACTTTTTGTCCATCCGATCTGCCAGTGCAATGGCGTGAGTAACGTTAATCAGCGTTACGTCTTCTTCCTCACTCAATTTTATCAGCAATTCGGTGAGTGCTTCTGCATTTTCCTCGTCGAGTGCGCCGGTGGGTTCGTCGGCCAGCAGCAATTTCGGTTTGTTGATGAGCGCCCGCACTACGGCTGTACGCTGGCATTCGCCACCCGACAACTGCGACGGTTTCTGTTCGCGCTGCTCCCAAATGCCTACTTTCTGAATGAGGTGCCCGGCCCACTCTTTGTGTTCATTCGAAATATTCTTCCCCTGTGGAAGAAGCGGCAGAAGCACGTTTTCCATCAATGTAAGTTGCGGCATCAGGTGGTGCAACTGAAAGATGAAGCCCAGGTGCTGATTCCGGAAATTGGCCAGCTCGGTTTTGGAGTAGCCGGTGATGTCTTTCCCGTCGAACAGGATTTTTCCTTTTTCCGGCTGGTCAAGGGTGCCCACCAGGTTCAGCAACGTGGTTTTTCCCGAGCCGCTGGGCCCAACAATGGCAATTTTTTCGCCTTTGGCCACTTCCAGGTCGAGTGCTTTCAATACCGGCCGGTAGCTGTGAGTACCGGGTTCGCCGTAGCCTTTGGTTATGTTTTGCAGTTGTAGTAGCATTTTCATTTCTTTACCGCAAAGGCACAAGGGCGCAAAGCGTATTATTTACTAAGGTTTTCATACAAAGTTATAATTTCTCTGGCATGGGCATGAATATTGAACTTTTCTTTTGTTCCTCCAAACC
>CAYRBS010000304.1:0-3208 GCA_964422335.1 uncultured Mariniphaga sp.
TTAAAAGAAAACCTGGAAAAAAGCGATGTGCTTTTTGAAGGAAATCCGTTTATTGGACAGGTATTACTAACGCACCCTGCATTAAAAGAAATGAACCGGCTGAGTATTTTTATGTCGCCGGTTTCAAAAGAAGAAATCCTGTTTTTGAAATCGGTTGAACCGGCTGCAGAACTTCCCCAAATTATTACCGATGTAATGCGGCGAAAACTACTGCGCCGCACCCGCAAACAAAAAGGAGAGCTTTCATTCAATGACCTGGAAAACATCGAAAAAAGGGCTTCCAGCGCTTACCGCGAACTACAGGATGCGCACCTCTTTCAGCATGTAATTCCCAATCACGATGGCGAAGACAGCGAAAACTGGGATGCATTCTACTATCCGCTGGGGGATGCCCGCCGGTCGCTGCTTTCATTTGTTGCGTTGCTGGAAGGAAAAAATCCGCCTCATGCAGAAAAATGGAAAGAAAATTTAGTGTCTTAAAATCCAAAAAACCTTAATGAGAGAAAGAGTTATAAGTTCTTCCTTCTGTGGCAAAATCAATCCATTCTCCGGGTGCGTGTAACCTGCTTGTTTATGCGGTATGAAAACCCAACCGTTATAAATTCTTTCACCTGCAATTTCGGTTTTTCGCCTATTTGCACATCATTGGCATCGTACTCCGGAAACAAAATATCTTCATCGTAAATCAGGTGAACCAGCATTCTCATATTGATACGATCGGTTAATCGCGCCACCAACAGGTTTTCCCAGTTAATATCAAGGTTTCCAAAAGGTTCTTTGTAATTGATAAACATTTTGTACTTGGTCTCATAGGTTATCTCGGGAGTGAGTGCTTTTTTGAAACTCACATCGGCATTTAACCCCGGCTCCCAGAAACTGCGCTTTCCGCGCTCAATGCCAAACTTTGTCTGGTCTATTTTCATGGTATCCTTCACAAACACGTTTTTAGCCGTTAACGGGGAAAGGAACAATGAAAAATTATTGTTCGGTTTATAATCGAGCCCCAGTTTAAAGAAGGTCCGGGCCGGGGCCATAAAAGCGGAAATCGGATCAGGGTTATCGGCAGTAGGATACTTGTAACCGTTAAAAAGCTGGGTTTCGTAATTAAACTCCGTACTGTAATACCATCTTTTAAATGCGCTCACCCCAAAACGCGATGTTACCTCAAACTTGTCGTCGTTTTTTTGGAGTTCTGAACCTTCGCCCCCCGGCCGTAAATAACCATTACGTATTTCACCTGAATTTTCCCATTTCACTTTCCCGTCGTCACGCGAATAATTGGCGTAACCTTTCAAAACAATCAAAAGGGAAAGCGCGCTTTGCCCTCCTTTTTTCCAGTTCTCGAGGTAAGTTTGGGTGAAACCAACCGAGCCATCGCCGCCGATTATCCAGGGAGTCAGCACCTGATATTTTTTGCCCACATTGGTCAATCCACCCATCCCCCTGCTCAGCGATCTGAAATCAAAATCTTTTGATTCTCTTACTTTAAACCGGCTAAACGTAACCCCGTCATCGATAAGCAACTGTACCGAACGTTTATCAAGGGTGCGCGCCATTAACCGCAGTGAGTCGTTTTGTTTGTTTTTCAACCAGATACGAGAGAAAAGTTCGTTGTCTTTCTGAAACAAAATGGAAGATTCCTCCCCAAACAGGTTAGTAACAGTTATTCTGGTTGTATCGATGAGATCGGCATATTCTGATAAATTTTCAACTACCAGCGAAATAGAATCGTTTACAGCAAGCATAACCGAATCGTTGTAATTTTTCAAAACCTCGTAATTATTTGCTTTTACCGAATCGAGAAACCGTCTGCGTTTCGATGTAAATTCCCGATCGAACTGCCGTTGGTGATAATCCGCCACCACCGAATCGCGGTAAGCCTGCACTACCGAATCGTTGTATGCCTGGCGCATTTCTTCGATGTAACTGTCGCGAATGCTGTCCAGTTTCACAAAACGGTTAAAATCATCGGGCGATTGCATCAGTGAATCCGGAACAATATCCGGAATCTGCAGGCTGTCGGGCATATTATACCCCAATTCGGTAAACAACCTGCGCCCCTGTCCCGAAGGAATAACATTGGCATTATTTTCAATGTCGGAAATTAAATCTACCGGAACGGGTAATTCGTTTTCAAAATACTTGGTCTCCAGTTCCGATTTCATCGCCGCTATTTCTTCATTTACTGCCGACCGGGGAAAATAGCCCGGTACCTCCAAACTATCAGATACATCCACAGGCAGGCGGTAAACAAAACGCCGGGCAGTATCTTTCAGGGCCAAATCCAAATCGCGGATGATGGAATCGATGGGCTGCTTCTCGATAAACCGGATCAACCCGCGCACCGACTCGCTTGTTTCGGGATCCTCCGGCTGCCAGGTATCATCGCCGTCAAAATACCTTTCAAGTAACCGAATCCCCAAATCCAGCGGTTCAGGTTTTTCTTCCTCAACAGTGTTTTGGGCAATCCCCGCAGTTACTAATAACAAAAAAAATATGAATGGGATATAATACATTCCTTTTCCTGAAAACATCATAGTTTAAAGATTTACAGCTTTTGAAAATCAAAACGCAAAAATAGCGATTATGTTATTTGGAAAATCAAAAACAGCTTTTAATTATTCGGAGAAAAAATTTTGTATTGAAAGGACAAATTCTAATTTTGTTTTCAAATAAACCAGTAAAAAATGATATCAAGAGAAGAAGCTGTCAGCCTCCTGGAAGAAAATATTCAATCGGAAAACATGCGAAAACACTGCTTTGCGTCGGAAGCAGTAATGCGGGCACTGGCCAGGCGACTGGGGAAAAACGAAAACGAATGGGGCCTGACCGGGCTGCTGCACGATATTGATGTGGAAATTACCAATGCCGACCCACACACCCACGGGCTTTACGCCGAAAAACTATTAAAAGACAAAGTCACCGATGAAATGCTCGATGCCATTGCGATGCACAACGAGGAAGCTACCGGAAAAGAGCGGGAAACCGAATTTCAGCATGCACTGGCTGCCGGTGAAACCATTACCGGGCTGATTACTGCTACGGCCCTCATCTATCCTGACAAGAAAATTGCCGGTGTAAAACCCAAATCAGTCACAAAACGGATGAAACAAAAAGCTTTTGCGGCTTCTGTAAAACGCGAGAACATCATGGAATGCGAGAAAATTGGAATCCCGCTAAACGAATTTGCCGAATTATCGCTCAATGC
>CAYRBS010000305.1:0-3183 GCA_964422335.1 uncultured Mariniphaga sp.
GTAAATTTTCGTGCGTTTAACAAACACGTCCTTCACCTTCGGGTTCACAATCAAATCCACATACCGCTGGCGGTAACGCTGGTCGGGATCGGTAAACGCATCGTAGGTTTTCCCGTCCTTTTCTTTTACAACCGGCAGCGGGCGCAATGATTTATTCAACACCGTGAAATTTTTCACGTGAACGGTGATTTCACCCATTCCGGTTTTAAAAACAAAACCTTCCACGCCAATGATATCGCCGCGGTCGAGCAGTTTTTTGAACACCTCATTGTACAGGGTTTTATCGTCGCCCGGACAAACTTCGTCGCGGTTCACATACAACTGAATACGGCCTTCGTGGTCTTGTATTTCGGCAAACGAAGCCTTTCCCATAATTCGCCTGCTCATGATGCGCCCGGCCAGGCTAACTTCCTGAAAATTGTTTTCTTCTTCGTTAAACTTCGCCTTTATCTCGCGGGAAGTGGTATTTGTTTTATATTCTTTTGCCGGAAACGGATCTATGCCCAGTTCGCGTAACCTTTTTAACGATTCCCTCCGGATAATTTCCTGTTCACTCAATTCCAAATGGTTCATACTTTCCTGGTTATTCTTGCCTGAAATTCAATTCAAAAAAATTTTACGTCGTGACTTCTTGTTCTTCTCCCTGCCGGGAGGTGCCGTATTGCCGGAAGAGAGGCCGCAAAAATTTTCGCAAAGATAATAAAAGATGTGGTTTTCACTTTTCTTAATTATATTTGGGGTTCATCAAATTACGTTAAAACGAAACATTATGTACCGTAAATTTTATTTCCTGAAAAAAAACAGCACCCGGCAGATAAATCAAATATCCTGTAATAAAAACCTGCGGTTTTTCCTTCCGTTATTTATTGCACTGTTCGCTTTATTCGTTTTCAGTTCCTGTAACAAAGCAGAGCCCCAATGGCAAAAAGGAAACATGCATACCCACACATTCTGGAGCGACGGCGATGATTTTCCGGAAAGTGTAACACAGTGGTACAAAGAAAATGGCTACGATTTTCTGGCGTTGACCGACCATAATGTTATACTGGAAGGCGAACGCTGGCGCAGTTTTCCGGAAAACCAGCATGCCCTTCAGCATTATATAGAAGAATATGGCAGCGACTGGGTAGAAGTTGAGCCGGATACCAGTGAAGAAGGGGTGCAGAAAGTACGGCTGAAAACGCTGGAAGAGTTCCGTTCAATGTATGAAGAACCCGGTGAATTTCTGATTGTGATGGGAAATGAAATATCCAATCCGCATGCAGTTCACCTGCTGGCATTTCACCAGCACAGTGTCATCCCGGCAGTAGAGGGAACAGCGGAAGAACGCGAAAAGATGATTGGTGAAACGGTGGATAATGTAGCCAAATACCGCGCAGAAACCGGAATAAACACCTGGCCGGTACTTGCACACCCTAATTTTACCTGGGCCATTACTGCCGAAATGATGCTAAACACCCCTGATTTGCGTTTTTTTGAAGTGTATAACGGGCATCCGCGGGTGAACAATGACGGGGATGAATTCCGGGCAAATACCGAAATGATTTGGGATATTGTACTGGCAAACCGGTTGGCTGAAAACAACGGGGAAATACTTTACGGACTGGCCACCGATGACGCCCACAATTACCATGGCGGGGGCGCCGGGCCGGGTAAAGGCTGGGTGATGGTGCGCTCGGATGAGCTTAACCCGGAGGCCATACTCGACGCATTGGATAAGGGAGATTTTTATTCCTCTACCGGCGTGGTTTTAAATGACATCCAATTCGATGGAGAAACCCTGGAAGTTGAAATTCAACCCGAGGAAGGAGTGGAATATGAAACTGAATTTATTGGTACACGGCGTGGGTTTGATACAGAGAGCGTTCCAACCACCGATACGGAGGGCAATGAAATTGAAAATACCACACGCACTTACAGTGAAGAGATTGGAGAAGTTTTATCGAGTTCGCGTTCCACCACCTCCTCTTATACCCTGACAGGAGATGAACTGTATGTACGGGTACGTATTACCTCATCGGCCGGTCAGGTGGATCCGGTTTCAGAAAAACAGCTGGGCAAAAAACAGAAAGCCTGGGTGCAGCCGCACGTTCCAACCAACTAAAAAAACAGGTCGCCTCTCTTTGTGATATTAACACATTGAATATCTTTGCGGGCTTGTATCGATTATCAACTAACTTTTTTCTGAAATGAGGATTTTTTTATTAGTTGTGGTGGTTTTTGCCGGACTGTGGGCAAAGGCTGATCCATTCAAAATGTCGAAGAATGACACCATCATCGACACCCATAACAAAGATTTTGTTTACCACGTAAAGAAAGCGCAGGAGCCCATCCAAATTGACGGGGTGATAGAGGAACCCGACTGGGAAGTGGCCCAAAAAGCCACCGATTTTTACCGGGTTTTGCCTGTCGATACCGGCTTTGCCATACAACAGTCGGAGGTGATGATGACCTACGACGACAAAGCTTTTTACATGGCGGTTGTTTTTTACGATACCATACCGGGAAAGCGGATCATGGAATCGTTTCGCCGTGATTTTGCTTTTGGCAACAACGATAATTTCCTGGCATTTTTCGATACTTTTCTCGATCAGACCAACGGTTTTTCGTTCGGTTTTTCAGCTTCGGGCGCCAAATGGGATGGAACCATGAGCGACGGTTCTGCCGTTAACCTCGACTGGGACACCAAGTGGGAATCGAAAACCGAACACTACGACGACCGCTGGATCACCGAGATGCGAATCCCTTTTCGATCCATCCGCTATCCCTCGGGCGGACAACGCTGGAATGCCAATTTTAGCCGGTTAGACATAAAATCAAACGAAAAATCGAGCTGGGCGCCCGTTCCAAGGCAATTCCCCACTGCTTCGCTGGCATACACCGGTGTAATGCGATTTGAGGAACCGTTACCCAAATCCACCGTACAATTCTCATTTATTCCGTATGTTTTTGGCAGTTTTGCCAACGATTATGAGGGAGGAACAGGGGCTGAATACCACAAAGATGCGGGGTTCGATGCCAAATTTGGTTTCTCGTCGTCCATGAATTTAGATTTAACCTACAACCCCGATTTTGCGCAGGTGGAAGTAGATCAGCAGGTTACCAACATCGACCGGTTTGAGTTGTTCTTTCCCGAAAAAAGGCAGTTTTTCCTCGAAAACAGCGATTTGTTTTCAGGGTTTG
>CAYRBS010000306.1:0-3161 GCA_964422335.1 uncultured Mariniphaga sp.
GCATTTGTATTTTCTTCGTCATAAACCGGCAAAATCGGCACAGCCCAGTAAGCCTGGCTCCATGCAGCATTATCCTGTTCAAATTTTAGTGAATTGGTGAAAATCATATTTCCCCCGATGGTTAACCAGTCGGTAGCTTTATAATTTATTTTTGACCGGAGGTTAAACCGCTCATATTCATTTTTCATATCGAGGATGCCTTCCTGTCCAAAATAGCTTCCTCCAATTGAATAAGAAGCATTTTCGCCCCCGCCTGATACACTGAGGCTGTGGTTTTGAATGGGAGCAGGCCGCATAATTTCATTATACCAATCGGTATTTACATCCGGAACATTCGGGTTAACGCGACTCCTTCCGTAGCGTTGCATGGCATTTTCAATGTTGCTGATATCGGGAGCCGACCCGGATTCCATGGCCATGGTAGTAAACTGTTCGGCGTTGGCCATTTGCACTACATCCTGAGCTACCTGGATACCATAATAACCATCATAAGTAATCTCTGCTTTTTGGTTGTATGAGCCCGATTTGGTTTCAATAAGCACCACTCCATTTGCTGCCCTTACCCCGTAAATGGCGGCTGCTGAAGCATCTTTCAGCACGGAAATAGAGGAAATATCAGCCGTATTTAGGAAGTCAATGTTGTTAAAAAACATCCCGTCCACTACATACAGGGGAGCTTCGTTATCAGCTCCCGGGTAGGAACCAATACCGCGCACCCGGATGGTGGGAGCATCTCCCGGACCTCCGGAACTTACAACCTGCAACCCTGCCACTTTCCCCTGCAAGGCCTGCATAGCCTGCCCCGTAGGGGTTTTGGAAAGTTCATCGGATTTAACAGTGGAGATGGAAGAAGTCAGGTCTTTTACAACAAGAGAACCATATCCAACCACTACCACCTCATCGAGGTCAATCGTTCCTTCCGTCATCTGAAGGTCGATTTCGGTTCTCCCTTCCACAGGGATTTCTTCCGTTTGAAAACCCACAAAGCTAAAAACCAGGGTTGCATCTTCAGGCACTTCAATGGAAAAATTTCCTTCAAAATCAGTAACCGTACCTTTTTGAGTTCCTTTTTCCAGAACAGTAACCCCTGGCAAGCCTTGTTGCGTATCGTCAGTTACCTGCCCTGTAACCACAACTTGTTCTTGTGCAAAAAGCATGGTAACCGATAAAAAGAGAAAGATAAAAATTGATAATCGTTTCATAGTATCTATTTTTTCAGTTGTTTTCCAAATTTCTCTTATATTGCCATCTCAAAGAAAAGAACTACCTCACTACTGCTTCTCAATGGTTGGTGAACCCGTTCCGGCACCTCACATTTTACTCACACCTCCCATCTCCGGCAGTTGTAAGAAACTGTAGGATTGTAATATACCAACAATCGAATGTTAAAATATGTTGATGAAAAAAAGGAAGTATTCATTCTAAAACATGTAACCATATCAAAAAACAATAAAAAACTCGTTACTTTTGAATAGAAAAAACACAGGCAGGAATTAATAATGATGAACACTAACCTTTATCTGACATTTTTAGTATGAAAAGCTCACATTCTATACTGTCTTTCATAACGCTCTTTATTTTTTTCCCGGCAATAGCACTTTGGAGCTTGCCGCCGGAAAAGAACATTAAAAATTTTCATAAGAAAGAATACCAGGCAGCCAATCAGAACTGGTCGGTTGATGCCAGCCCCAACGGGTTTATGTATTTTGCCAACCATGCGGGACTGCTCGAGTTTGATGGAACAAGCTGGGGGCTTCACCAATTACCCAACCAAACCATTCTCCGTTCGGTGCGGGTACTTTCGGACAGCATCATTTTCACCGGTGGCTATCGCGAACTCGGTTTCTGGAAAACAGAACCGAACGGGCAATTGAACTACCAGTCGTTAAATGAACTGGCAGGTGAAAACCTTGGGAATAACGACGAATTCTGGAACATCTGTTTTTTAAACGATGCAGTTTATTTTCATTCATTTACAAAAATCCTGGTTTACCGGAGAGATACCATCACTCCGCTGGATTTGCCCGGATTTGTTACTACCATGCAACAAATAGAAGATAAGATTTTGATTGCAGTTCAGAACAAGGGAATCTATTCCATTGAAAACGGTAAGGCAACCTCACTGATTACGGATGCGCAACTTGAGCCAGCTATTATCCGGTTTATGTTGCCATATAAAAACGGACAACTTCTGATTGGAACTGCATCAGACGGTATTTTTACATGGGACGGGGACCGGCTTAGTGAATGGAATCCGCAATGGACCGATTATTTTAAAAGAAACGAAGTTAACCGGGCACATGTGAATAACAAAGGCCGGATAATTATTGGAACCATTGTTGACGGGGCTGCCGTTTTTAACCAGGATGGACAACGGATAGCAAACTACACTACCTCCAGCGGACTTCAAAACAATACCGTGCTGGATATTTCCACCGACATTTTTGGAAATACCTGGCTTGCCCTCGACAGCGGGATTGATTTTATTTCAGACGATAGAGACCAGGGCATCAGGATTGAGACCATTCCGGGGATTGGCAGCATTTATGACGCAGCAGTTTTTGAAAACAGGATTTATCTGGGAACCAACCGGGGTTTATTTTACAGGAAACGGGAGAGCCAGGAAGAAGACTACCGGCTCATCCCTGAAATCAGGGGACAGGTATGGGACTGCAATGTTACCGGAGACCATCTGTTTGTTGGGTTCAACCAGGGACTGTTAAGCATTAAAAACGGGGAAGTTCAGAAAATATCCAGCCAGGCAGGCGGTTTTTCCCTGAGGGAAGACCCCTTAGAAACGGACCGGTTAATTGAATCGACCTATTCCAACCTGGTGATGATTGATAAAGAAAATGACAGGTATTATCAGGGCGGGGTTGTTGATGGTTTTTTCGATCTCATCCGCTTCATTGAATTTGACCACCTGGGAAACTTATGGGCCAGCCATATGCACCGGGGTGTTTACAAACTTCAGCTAAACAGTTCGCGCGACAGTGTAGTAACGATTCAATATTACGGGGAAAATTCAGCTTTTGAAAAAGACCATTCCATCCATGTTTTTAAGGTGGAAAACCGCGTTGTTTTCACCACCACGGAGCAACTTTTTACTTACAACGATTTGAATGATTCCATCGTTCCCCACCCATTTCTGAATGAAACGC
>CAYRBS010000307.1:0-3143 GCA_964422335.1 uncultured Mariniphaga sp.
AATTAATTTCTTCAAAAAGATTACACCTATAATTATTTTTACTTTCTTCTTTTCTTGTGAAAAGGAAATCACTTTGGAATTAAATAACCCTGAAGAATCATTGTGCCTGAATTGTGTTATGGAAGCAGGCAATGATTCAGTCTTATTTCATGTAACAAAAACACAATTTATTGAAGATACGGAAGAAATTGAACCTATTAAAAATGCAGACATCGAACTAAGAAAGGACGGACAGTTGCTAACCGGTATTGTTTATAAAGGCAAAGGAAAATATTTGTTAGAACATACACCTGTGGAAGGTAGCGAGTACGAAATAAAAGTAAATGTGGATGGTTACAAACCACTATTTGCAAAATCCAAAGTCCCTTTGAAACCAATTGCAGATGTTTCATTTAAACGCGACACAATTTATGACGATTCCTGGGCGAAAGGATATTACACCAAAGCGAGGCTTTTTGTTCAACTGCAAGATCTTCCTGCAAAAGATTACTACTGGTTTATGCGAGCCTTTATGCGAAGTAGAGGAGGCAAGCAATATGGCAGCTACGGAATTGCCTATCAAACTGACAGGTTATTTTTTGATGAATTTAACAGGTATTACGATCAAGGTTATAATTACCCTTTTACTAATTACGATTATATAGGTGCATTACGGTTAGATGACGAGAATATTTTAAATGGAGAAATTCATTTTTCCATGAATACCGGGAATCAGCCAACACTGTTTGTAATTAATGCCGATGAAAATTTTGACAGGTATTATAAATCCAGTATCAAACAATTTCTTATATATGAATATGATCAGTTACCTGTGTTCGAACCTGTTCAGATTTATTCCAATGTTGAAAATGGTTTTGGTATTTTTGGTTCCATTGCTGTTACCCGCTTCTATTTTAACGAAGAGCTTTGAGAAATGCCCTCGAAATGAAAAGAATAAAGATTTATTTTGGTTTGTTTTTAATGGCAACGTTTTTATTTGGCAAAACCGCTGCACAGGATAAAGTAACGGTAAGTGGTTATATTCAGGATAAAAATTCAACCGAAAAATTAACCGGAGCCTCTGTTATTATAGAGGGAACGAACAAGGGAACAGCTTCCAACAGGTATGGTTTTTACAGTTTAACTATTGCTCCGGGGAAATATAATTTCCGATACAGCTTTGTGGGGTATGAAGCTCAGGTTATAGAATTAGATATTAAAAAAGATATGGTTAAAAACGTATCTCTGGTAACCGATCTTACACTCGGTGAAGTAACTGTTAAAGCCCATTCAGGAAATTCTGGTATTTTAAAATCCACAGAAACTGGTACAAATGTGGTCTCGATTGAAAGCATAAAAAAAACGCCGGTAATAGGAGGCGAAAACGATGTACTAAAAACATTACAGTTTCTTCCGGGAGTAAAACAAAGCCAGGAAGGCACATCAGGAATAAATGTGCGGGGAGGGAGCCCCGACCAAAATCAAATATTACTTGATGGGGCACCGGTTTACAATGCCAGTCACCTGTTTGGCTTTTTGTCAGTTTTTAACAGCGATGCCATCAACCAGGTAAAATTGTACAAAGGAGGAATACCGTCACGATACGGTGGAAGACTTTCTTCTGTGCTTGATATTTCTATGAAAGAAGGAAATAATCAAACTCCGCTAGGTGTGGTTTCTGTTAGCCCCATCTCAGGGAGAATAACTTTGGAAGGACCAATTAAGCCGGATACTTCTTCGTTCATTATTTCCGGCAGGCGTACTTTTTTGGATATTCCTGTACGCGTTGGCTTGTTGCTGACACAGCCTGTACAGGCAGGATACTACTTTTACGATTATACTGCCAAAGCTAACTGGAAAATTAACCCTAAAAACCGCATTTATTTCAGTTCTTATCTTGGCAGAGACAGGTATTTTATCAATTACAAAGAAGAGGGCGCCAGGTCTGATTATTCATATAACTGGGGAAATGTAACTTCTGTGTTGCGATGGAATACAGAGCTTTCACAAAGGCTTTTTGCCAATTTTACCGGATATTACAGCCACTTTTACAATAAGCAAAAGATAAAGCAGAAAGTGGAAGATTCGTTCATTTATAATATTTCGTCAGGCCTGAACGATTTTTCGCTGGCAGGTGATTTCGATTATTATCCGTCACCGGAACATAGCATTAAATTTGGGTTCAAAACTTCGTTCCAGTCATTTAGTCCGCAACTTGTTGTTTTGCGCGGCTTTGAATCGGATACTACTTACGGGAAAGGGGTAACCCAACAAGCTAAAATTTATTCGTTATATGCAGAAGATGACTTCAACCTCGGTTCACGTTTACGTTTAAATGCCGGTATCCGGGCAGACACATACCGGACCGGGAAACAAAACTACTGGTATTTTCAACCCCGGTTTTCAGCAAGGTATTTATTATCCGGTGTTTTGTCCGTTAAGGGATCTTTTTCCAGGATGTCCCAATACCTTCACCTGCTTTCCAATACTTCTGTCGGGTTACCAACCGACCTTTGGGTCCCTTCCACCAAAAAAATTAAACCGCAGGAGGGCTGGCAGACAAGTTTGGGGCTTTACTTCGAACCAAAACCCGGATTTGAGTTTTCTGTGGAAGGATATTATAAGGAAATGGAAAATGTAATCCGTTTCGACCAGGGAGCATCTTTCCTGGATTCAAGGCAAAAATCGTGGGAAGACAATGTAATTACCGGCGAGGGCCTGGCTTACGGAAGTGAGTTTCTTGTAAAAAAAACCACCGGAAAACTTACCGGATGGGCAGGTTATACCCTTTCGTGGTCTGACCGTAAATTTGAGGAATTAAACAACGGAAAACCATTTCCTTATCGCTATGACAAAAGGCATGATTTGTCGGTTTTGGGAGAATATAAATTTTACGATAATGGTATCGATTCAAAATCATTCAGTTTTGGGTTTACTTTCAATACCGGCTATGCGGTTTCAATACCGGATGTAAAACACCATGGATTAAACATACTAACGGAAAAAGGAGACCATGGCTACCTGGGGTTGTTCGACTATCTTGAAACCAGGGTTACTTACGCTAATCCCAATAACTACAGAATGCCATCATTTCATCATCTCGATTTGGGATATCATTTAACACGAAAACTCTCCCGCTTTCGCAGCCGAACATGGTCGTTTAC
>CAYRBS010000308.1:0-3135 GCA_964422335.1 uncultured Mariniphaga sp.
CCGTTTTCCCAGTATTTTCCTTTCTGGGTAATTTCGCGGATGTTGATTTCGGGATTAAAATTGGTGGCAAATGCTTTGCCGTGGTCGCCGCCGTTGCAATCAACAATATCGAGTGTTTGCAGTTCATCGAAATGATGTTTGGCTGCATACGCTGTAAAAATGCTGGTAACACCCGGGTCGAACCCGCACCCCAAAACAGCCATAATGCCTTTTTCTTTGAACCGGTCGTGATAGGCCCACTGCCAGCTGTATTCAAATTTTGCCTCATCTTTGGGTTCGTAGTTGGCGGTGTCCAAATAATTCACGCCGGTTTCCAGGCAGGCATCCATAATGGGCAAATCCTGGTAGGGCAGGGCCACGTTAATCACCAAATCGGGGTTAAACCTGTTAATTAATTCAACCACCTCAGGCACATGGTCGGCATTTACCTGCGCTGTTTGAATTCGTCCTTTACCCACTTCTTTGGCAATGGTTTCGCATTTTGAAACGGTTCGGCTGGCCAGCATAATCTCTGAAAATACTTCCGGGTTATTGGCACATTTACCGGCTACAACACGGCCAACCCCCCCGGCTCCAATAATTAATACTTTGCTCATATTATCTTATATTTTTTAATTAACATGTAAAAACTCACTGTTTTTTTAATGAATGGTGATATTTTCGCATCCCATACCATTTTGTTTTAGGTAAAGCAAAATAAACAATTTTTAATGAACAGCACAGCACAAATACCGGAATTTAACCCCAGCGGAGTGGGCCTGAAAAACGGCAATTTTATTGGCCTTCCGTTTACCGAAAATACCGCACAAGTGGTTTTGCTGCCTGTCCCCTGGGATGTGACCGTTTCTTTTGGAGAAGGTACTGCACGGGGCCCTCAGGCCATTTTGGATGCTTCCGTTCAACTTGATCTGTCTGACCCCGATTTGCCCGATGCCTGGAAGCTGGGCATTTTTATGCAACCCGTGGACCAGGATATCCTGAAAAAAGGGGAAAAACTGCGTCGCCAGGCTTCTGCTTATATCGATTTCCTGGAAAAAGGGGGAAATGTTTCGGAAGAACTTTCTATGCGGAAGGTGCTGGACGAAATAAATGCAGCTTGCAGCGAAATGAATGACCGGGTGTACGGGAAGTCGAAAAAAATGCTGGATGCCGGAAAACTGGTGGGCGTTGTGGGGGGCGACCACAGCGTGCCCCTTGGTTTTTTGAAAGCCCTGGGGGAAAAGCACGAAAGTTTCGGAATTTTGCAGGTGGATGCGCACCTCGATTTGCGCCGGCAATACGAAGGATTTACCTGGTCGCATGCTTCCGTTTTTTACAATGCCCTGAAAAATACATCGGTCTCAAAGCTGGTGCAGGTGGGCATTCGCGATTATTGCGAAGAAGAAACCGGGCGGGTTAAAAAGGAAAACGGTCGTGTGGCCGTGTTTTTCGACCAGCAAATGAAGGAGAACCGGTTTGGTGGTATGAACTGGAATGTTCAGTGCGACAAAATAATGGAACAACTACCCGAAAAGGTGTACGTGAGTTTCGATATGGACGGACTCGATCCCAAACTTTGTCCTCACACCGGAACACCGGTTCCCGGTGGCCTGGACTTTCCCGAGGCGGTTTTTTTGCTGAAAAAAGTGGTGGAAAGCGGACGCAAAATCATTGGGTTCGATGTATGTGAAACCGGAAACAACGAATGGGATGCCAATGTGGGCGCCCGTATTATCTATAAACTTTGCAACCTTGCCGGCCAGTCGCAGGGTTTGATTTAAACTGAAACCGGATGACGGAAAATAGCAGAAAAAGGAATCACGGGATTTTTCAACGTATTTTAAACTGGACAGAACGGGCCGGCAATGCATTGCCCCATCCGGCCACACTTTTTGCACTTTTTGCGCTGGGAGCGCTGGTATTTTCATTCATCGGCCATTTGCTTGGCTGGGAAGTAATTCACCCGGGTACCAAAGAAATTGTCAGGCCGGTGAACCTTTTTTCGCAGGAAGGTGTCCACCGCATTTTGCTTGAAATGGTGGACAATTACACCGGTTTTGCCCCGCTTGGAATTGTGATGGTTGCCATGCTTGGAATTGGCATTGCCGAAAAAAGCGGCCTGGTCCATACCATCATCCGTTTGCTGGTGCTGAATTCACCACGCCACCTGCTTACTTTTGTAATTGTTTTTGCCGGAATCCTGTCCAACGTGGCTTCCGATATCGGCTATGTGCTGCTCATTCCAATGGCCGGGGTAATTTTCCTCGCTGTGGGGAGGCATCCAATTGCCGGAATGGCGGCTGCTTTTGCAGGTGTGTCCGGCGGGTTCAGTGCCAACCTGGTACTGGGAACCATCGACCCACTGCTGGCCGGACTTTCGGAAGAGGCGGCCCAAATTCTTGATTCTTCTTACCAGGTGAACCCCACCGCCAACTATTATTTTATGGTGGTATCGACGGTAATTATTGCTTTTGCCGGAACATTTGTTACGGAAAAGCTGGTGGAACCGCGGTTGGGAAAATACACGGGTGAAACGGAGGAAGCTGAAAATTCATTTGGGCGGTTAACGAAAGTAGAAAAAAAAGGGCTGCTCATGGCCGGATTGGCGTTTTTGGTCATTTTTCTCATTACGCTTATCGGCCTCATTCCTGAAGATGGTTTTTTCCGGGGCACCGACGGAGGTTTTCTCAGTTCCCCGCTCATCAGGGGAGTTGTTGCCATGCTATTTATAACGGCTGGCGCAATGGGACTTGCATACGGTTTTACCACCGGCGTTTTTAAAAGCGATGCCGATGTGATGAATGGCCTGGCGGGTTCGATGAAAACACTGGCAACCTATCTTGTGCTGGTGTTTTTTGCTGCCCAGTTTGTGGCGTATTTCAAATGGAGTAACCTGGGGATAATCATGGCTGTAAAAGGTGCAAACTTTCTGATGTCGGCCAACATCGGGCTCATTCCGCTGATGATTCTTTTTATTTTGCTTTCTGCCGCTATCAACATGCTTATGGGGAGTGCCTCGGCAAAATGGGCAATTTTGGCGCCCATTTTTATTCCCATGTTCATGATAATGGGCTATTCGCCTGAGTTGTCGCAGGTGGTTTATCGTATTGGCGACAGCGTTACCAATGTTATTTCGCCCATGATGAGTTTTTTCGC
>CAYRBS010000309.1:0-3120 GCA_964422335.1 uncultured Mariniphaga sp.
AAGAACAAATGATTAATTAAAAATGATTTTGGGAAAAATATTTTCTGGCATGCCGGCAATGTATGATTTTCCAAATCGCCATATAATTGAAACCACCCGGCTTGAAAATCATACATCCTCTCTTCCGCAGGGACATTCCCAAAAAAAATTGCTGTAAAACATACTTTTCAAACAAAATGAAGAAAAAAACAGGTTTGTTTTATCAAAACCATTATTTTTAAACTATTATGATCAAGAAAAACCAAAATATCCTTCAACAAATCTGGAGTTTTTACATCAATGGATTTCGGAATATGAGCGGCTGGGGGCGCCAGGTATGGCTTATCATTCTAATCAAACTGTTTATCATGTTTGCCATCCTGAAAATTTTCTTTTTCCCCAATTTCCTGAAAACCAATTTTGAAACGGACCAGGAAAGAAGCAATTATGTATTGGAGATATTAACCGGACCAAAAGAATAACTATGGTTGAAATTGCAGACTTATCGTTAGTGAACTGGTCGAGGGCGCAATTTGCCCTCACGGCCATGTATCACTGGTTGTTTGTACCTCTCACGCTGGGCATCACGTTCATTATCGCGTTTATGGAAACGCTGTATGTGAAAACCGGCAAGGAAGAGTGGAAACGGATAACCAAATTCTGGATGACCCTTTTCGGCATCAACTTCGCCATTGGCGTGGCCACCGGCATCATTCTCGAGTTCGAATTCGGAACCAACTGGTCGAGCTACTCGTGGTTTGTAGGCGACATTTTTGGCGCCCCGCTGGCCATTGAGGGAATTCTCGCCTTTTTTATGGAGTCCACTTTTATTGCCATCATGTTTTTCGGGTGGAACAAAGTGAGCAAAAAAACGCACCTGCTCGCCACATGGCTCACGGCCATTGGGGCTAACCTTTCGGCGTTGTGGATTCTGGTGGCCAACGGCTGGATGCAAAACCCCGTGGGGATGGCTTTCAACCCTGAAACGGCCCGCAACGAAATGCAAAATTTCTGGGAAATCCTGTTTTCGCAGGTAGCGGTTGACAAATGGCTGCACGCCACCTCATCAGGGTTCGTGCTGGCTTCGGTATTTGTAATTGGCGTTTCAGCCTGGTACATCCTGAAAAAACGCGAACTGATGCTGGCAAAAAAAAGCATCCTCATTGCCGGTGTGTTCGGACTTATTTCTTCACTGTACCTTGTAATGACAGGAGATAATTCCACGCGTACCATTGCCCACGATCAGCCCATGAAATTTGCTGCCATCGAAGGGTTATACAATGGCAGCGAGGGTGCCGGGCTGGTGGCAGTGGGCCTGTTTTCCACATCGGAAACCGACCCGGAAAATGAAAACCTGAAAGATTTCACCATGAAAATAGAAATCCCCAATTTCCTGTCGTACATGGCTTTTCTCGACTGGAACGCGTTTGTTCCGGGCGTAAATGACCTGCTTAACGGCAATGAAAAATATGGCTACATGCCCGCATCCGAAAAAATTGAACGGGGTAAATTTGCCATTGGAAAATTATCGGAATTTAAGGAAGCAAAAAAAGCAGGAAATGAAGAAATGGCGGAATCATTAAAAACCGAACTTACCAGCGAAAACTTTCAGGAAAACTATTTCAAGTACTTCGGGTACGGATATTTTGAAGATCCCCACGATTTAGTACCCAGCGTACCGCTAACCTTTTACAGCTTCCACATAATGGTAATGCTCGGATTCTTTTTTGTTCTTCTTTTTGCCCTTTCATTATTTTATGTGATAAAGGGGAAACTGGATGAAAAGCGCTGGTTTCTGCGCCTGGCCATTATTGCCATTCCGCTGGCTTACCTGGCCAGCCAGGCCGGCTGGATTGTTGCGGAAGTTGGCCGCCAGCCCTGGGTGGTGCAAGACCTGATGCCCACCATGGCGGGAGTTACCCGCATCAGCGCCGGTTCGGTGCAGCTAACTTTCTGGTTGTTTGCAGTGCTTTTTACCATTTTACTGATTGCCGAATTAAAAATCATGTTCCGGCAGATAAAAATCGGGCCAAAACATTAAAAAAGGAGGAAACAAAATATGTTTGAAAATTTATCACATTTGGCTTTGCAACAATACTGGTGGGTGTTGATTTCGATTCTGGGCGCATTGTTTGTTTTCCTCATGTTTGTACAGGGAGGGCAAACGCTTATTTTTACCATTGCCAAAACCGAAGGCCAAAAAACCATGTTGCTCAATACCCTTGGCCGGAAATGGGAATTTACCTTCACTACGCTGGTTACTTTTGGAGGGGCGTTTTTTGCTTCGTTCCCGCTGTTTTATGCCACCAGTTTTGGAGGCGCCTACTGGGTGTGGCTGCTCATTCTGGCGGCCTTCATCATTCAGGCAGTTGCCTACGAATTCCGGAAAAAACCGGCCAATTTCCTGGGGGCAAAAACCTATGAAATATTCCTGCTTATTAACGGTTTGCTGAGTACTCTGCTCATTGGAACGGCAGTGGGCACTTTTTTCAACGGGGCTGAATTCGCTCTGAACGATATGAACCAGGTGTTGTGGCAAAATCCGGCACGCGGACTGGAGGCAGTATTAACATTCCACAACGTTGCACTGGGCCTGTCAATTTTCTTTTTGGCCAGGGTACTCGGACTGCTATACTTTATGTTTACAGTTGACCACGACATTATTGTCGCCCGCTCGAGAAAACACCTGTTTTTCACTTCTGTTTTCTTTCTCATTTTCTTTCTCTACTTCTTAACTGCACTGTTCCTGAAACAGGGGTTTGCCGTTAATCCGGAAAGCGGGGAGGTATTTATGGAGAAATACAAATACCTTCACAACGTATTGCAGATGCCGCTTATTGCAGGTATTTTACTGGTCGGGATTGTTGGCGTTCTTTGGGGAATCTTTTCCACCATTTTTTTGCACAGCAGCAAGGGTTTTTTCTTTGCCGGCCCGGGAACAGTGCTGACCGTTTTCTCCCTGTTTATCATTGCCGGATTCAACAACACAGCCTTCTACCCGTCGGTTTATGATTTGCAGTCGTCGCTCACCATACGGAACGCGTCGTCGAGTCATTTTACACTCGTGGCCATGAGCTATGCCTCGCTGATGATCCCGTTTGTGTTTGCCTACATTTACTATTTCTGGAAAGTGATGAACCG
>CAYRBS010000310.1:0-3107 GCA_964422335.1 uncultured Mariniphaga sp.
TTTAAACTCAAGGTCTTGCAATTTGACTGTTTGTCCATTGGAAAATTTTACTTCTCCGGCCAGTTCATTTTCCTTTTCAGTAATGATTAAAGTTCCTTTTTCATAATCGGCAGGTGCATTCGAAACTTCATAATTCCATTTTCCGATAACATTTTTGTTGTTCGATTCAGGTGCGGCGGCTGAGGACATTGTTACAAACGCGGCAAGAAAAATAAAAGCAAAAATTTTTTTCATTTCATTTTCATTTAAAGATTATAAAAAATTAGCATCTGCAAGTTATTGAATTTTTGATAAAGTGCGTTGATATTTTGTCACAATATAATCCATAGCCATTTTTGTGCGACTTCTATGGAAATTCAATGAATAATCCGGATTGTCAGGTTTTTGAGTTTTTTTGCTAAAAGAACGTTTGGGAGAAATACAGGTAAAAAAAAAGCCCTGCAAAAAATGCAGGGCCTTATGCTGTAATTAGTCTGTTTTCTATCTTGTTTTACTTTTCTACGTCGAAAGTGTATTTATTGTTTAATGAACTCAATACCACCTGGTACGAACCGCTTTGCAATTTGGAAAGGTCGTATCCTTTTGTGATGTTAAAGTCTTTGCCAACTTCTGTTTTGTAAACCAACTCGTTGTTGTTGTAAAAATACAATTTAAGGGTTTCCTGGTCGAAGTTCAGGTACGAAAGCTTCAGCTCATCGTTATTGAAATCGAAATAGGGAGCAAAACGAACCTGTGCTTCTCCCACTTCAATTCCGTTGCGTGAAACTTCAAAATTGTTTGTCACTTTTGTGCCTTCCACTTCCAGGTTCAGAACATACGTCCCGTCGGCAAGGTCTGTAAAATCGTAAATCTGTTTGTAATCGGTGGATGGATTTTCAGTTTGTTTGTAATATACCAAATCACCGTTTTCAGCTTTAATGCTTACCTCAAAAAAGGCGGGTTTTGCATTTTTTACTGTAACAGCAGCCCGCTCATCGGAAAGGGGCACAAGGTTTACTTTTGGATTTTCAATTGCAGCAGCCATTGTGGTAATTGCTGCTGCTACTACTGTAAATACTAATTTAATTGTTTTCATAACCATCGTTTTTTAAATTTAACTTCTAATGTTGGTGCAAAGATACTACCTCTTTTTAATTGTGCTGTAAAACATGTGTTAATGCTACGTCAAATAAATGTAAACTTAACGCTTAAAATTCATTATAAACTTAACATTAAGTTTAAATAACTGTTTTTAAAAGTGTTGTAGAACGAGCCGTTCTGTTATCAAATACCATGCCTTTAATTTTAAAATGGCGTTAACTTATTTTTATTTATTTTCGGGGCAATGAAAAAAATGAACATTCAAATATTGCAATTGCTTGAAGGGGCGCGGGAAGCAACAGGACTTACGGTAGTCATCGATGTTTTCAGGGCGTTTTCAACTGCATGTTATGCTACTGACAAGGGGGCAGGTAAAATAATACCTGTAGGGAATATTGAAGAGGCTTATGCGCTCAAAAAGCAATATCCGGAGTTTGTGTTGGTGGGAGAACGCAACGAAAGGAAACCCCACGGATTTGATTTTGGGAATTCCCCAACCCACCTGAAAGATGCGGATTTGCAGGGAAAAACCATAGTGCATACTACCAGTTCGGGTACACAGGGAATTGTGGCGGCTAAAGAATCTGCTGAAATAATTACCGGAAGTTTTGTCAATGCCGGGGCTGTTATAAACTATATCAGAAAGAAACAGCCCGAAACTGTTTCGCTTGTATGCATGGGGTATGCCTGCGAGTATCCGGCAGATGAAGATACACTCTGTGCTGAATATATACGCAGCGCGCTAAAAGGGCTGCCCAACCACTTTAATCAAATGGTGGAAATTATCCGAAAGGGTTCGGGCCGGCGGTTTTTCGACCCGTTGAAGCAGGAATGGGCGCCCGAAAGCGATTTCAACATGTGCCTGCAGCTTGATCTTTTTGATTTTGTATTGAAAGTAAAACACGACGGTGCGTTTGATTACCTGGAGAAAATACCGTTAGATAATCCAAAAAACACGGAACGATGAAAAAATACAACTTTGATGAAATTATTTCGCGGGAAGGTACCAACTGTATGAAATATGATGCCCGTGAAAGAATATTTAAAACCACCGATGTGTTGCCCCTGTGGGTGGCCGATTTGGATTTTCGCACCCCTGATTTTATTGTGAATGCCATTAAAAAGCGGGCAGAACACGAAATATATGGTTATACCTTCAAGCCGGATTCTTATTATGAATCGGTGATTGGATGGATGAAGCGCCGCCACAACTGGGAAATTAAAAAAGAGTGGATTTCGTTTAGTCCCGGAGTGGTAGCCGGAATTACATTTGCCATTGAAACATTCTCGAAACCCGGCGATGGCGTGGTTGTTCAGCCGCCGGTTTATTTTCCGTTTTTCGATTGTGTGCGGGGGACCAAACGTAAAATGGTTGAAAATCCGCTAAAGTTGGTGGATGGCCGTTATACGTTCGACCTGGAAGATTTAAAATCGAAAATTGACGAAAAAACAAAACTGCTGTTGTTGTGCAATCCCCAAAATCCCGGGGGTATGGTGTATTCACGCGAAGAGTTGGAAGAGCTGGCCACTTTCTGCCTCGAAAACAATATCATGATTATTTCAGATGAAATTCATTCCGATTTGGTTTTTAACGGGCACCGGCATATTCCCCTCACCACCCTTTCCGAAGAGGTGGCAAAAAACACCGTAATATGCATGGCCCCCAGCAAAACCTTTAATGTGGCGGGGCTGTCGTCGTCGGTAATTATTATTCCGGACCGGACTAAATTTTTGCGTTACGAGCGGGTGCTTAATGTGGGACATATTGGCATGGGAAATATTTTTGGGTCGGTGGCGCTGGAAGCAGCTTATACACACGGCGACCAATGGCTCGGGCAGATGCTGGATTACTTGTGGGAAAACTACCTGTTACTGGAAAACACTTTCAGAAAACACCTGCCGAAAGTGAAGGTGATGCAACCCGAAGCTACCTATTTAATCTGGCTCGATTTCAGGGAATACGGAATGAGCGACGAAGCCCTTTTCAAATTTACGATTGAAGAGGCAAAAGTGGGGTTGAACAACGG
>CAYRBS010000311.1:0-3092 GCA_964422335.1 uncultured Mariniphaga sp.
CAGCGATGCCGGCCCCGATGTGCGCTGGGTGGGCAACGAAGAGGGCTGGGCCATGGAAACCAACTGGGCGCCCATCCGCAGGGATGAGTTTTACCCCGGCTCGCCCAATTATAAAGAGTTGCGCACCGGCCACGAAGACGGGACCCACTGGGTGCCTGCCGAAGTGGATGTCTCCATCCGGCCGGGGTGGTATTATCATCCGTCGGAAGACCACAAAGTGAAATCGTTGCCCCAATTGCTGGATATTTACTATAATTCTATCGGGCGAAATGCTTCGTTCCTGCTGAATTTCCCGGTTGATACACGGGGGCTCATTCATGAGAAAGATGTGGAACAGGTAATGAAACTGGCCGAAGCTGTTGAAGCCGATTTTGAAACGGACCTGGCCGCGAGAAAGCGGGTAACGGCCAGTAATATTCGTGGAAAATTAAGGAAATATAAAGCAGGAAATGTGAATGACGGAAATCCGGATTCCTATTGGGCTACTGACGATAATATTATTGAATCTTCGCTGGAGATTAATTTTAAGAAACCTACAGAAATGAACCGTTTTTTGGTACAGGAAGATATACGCCTGGGGCAGCGGGTGAAACAATTTAAGCTCGATGCCCTGGTTGAAAATGAATGGCAACGGGTGGCCAACGGAACAACCATTGGAAGGAAACGGATTTTGCGTTTTTCAAACATAACCGCATCCAAACTCAGGCTCACTATTGAAGATACCAAAGCTTCCCCCGTTATATCGAATATTGAGGTTTACAACGCCCCCAAGGTATTGGTTGAGCCCGAAATACGCCGCGATCAGCAGGGAAGGGTAACCATGCAGGCGTTCGATTCGGACCTCGAAATTTATTATTCCCTCGATGGGACAAGACCCACGCGAACATCCCGCAGGTATGACGGGGAGTTTGAATGGAAAGAAAAAGGGGTAATAAAAGCGGTGGCCATCGATCCTTCGTCTGAGAAATCCAGTCCGGTAACCGAAGAAGTTTTTGATGTGGTGAAAGAAAAATGGAAAGTGGTGGGTGATTTCGAATTTGTGGAAGAAACGAAATTGATTTTTGACGGCAATGAAAATACCGCCTGGAATCCGGACCAGGAACCTCCCGTCGATATTATTATTGATTTGGGTGAGCAACTTTCCATCGGGGGATTCACCTACCTTCCCGATCAGGGGCGCTGGAATCCCGGGATTATTTCCAACTATGAATTATACATAAGCCGCGATGGCAAAAACTGGGGGCAGCCGGTGTCGGAAGGTGAGTTTTCCAATATCAAAAACAGCCCAATCCTTCAGGAAAAAGAATTTGAACCCGTAAACGGAAGGTATCTTAAATTCAGGGCTTTGTCTTCGGCTGAAGAAAATGGCAGGGTAGGTATTGCCGGGGTTGGAATTGTAACCTTGTAAAAAGTTGGTTGAAAACAGGGAGACGGGATGCTGAAGTCCGTTTTTTCATAGATAGAAATTTATAACAATTTATAAAACCATAATGAGATGAAAAGAGTACTGTTGTTTTTATTATTGACGGCTTTTATCGGCCAAAACGCATTTTCACAGAAAAAAATCTGGGATGAAACCGAAGAAGAAAAATCCGAACGCCTTGAATGGTGGAATGAGGCCCGTTTCGGGATGTTTATTCACTGGGGACTTTATGCCCAGGCTGCCCGTCATGAGTGGGTGAAAAAACGGGAACGTATTTCCGACGAAGAGTACGAAAAATATTTTGAAATTTTTAACCCCGATTTATTTGATCCTGCTGAGTGGGCAAAAAAAGCAAAGGATGCCGGAATGAAATATGCTGTTATTACCAGTAAGCATCACGAAGGTTTTTGTATGTTCGAATCAGAATATACAGATTATAATATAATGAATACGCCCTACAGCAAAGATATTATAGAGGAATGGGTCGATGCTTTTCGTGCCGAAGGACTTGGAATCGGGTTTTACTATTCGCTCATCGACTGGCACCATCCTGAATATACTATTGACAGGGTCCATCCCCAAAGTGCAAATAGCCAGGAAGAATACGATAAACTAAACGAAGGACGCGATATGGCTGTTTATCGTGAATACCTTAAAAACCAGGTCCGCGAAATTCTTACCAATTATGGGAAGATCGATATTTTGTGGCTCGACTATTCCTTTCCCGGGCAGTTTGGCAAAGACCGCGATGATTGGGGATCGGTGGAGCTTATGAAAATGGTCAGGGAACTGCAACCTGAAATTATTGTGAACGACCGCGCCGATTTGAAAGACTATTGGGGCGGTTGGGATTTCACCACCCCGGAGCAGTTTAAAGTTCAAAGCTGGCCGGAAGTCGATGGGGAGAAAATACCCTGGGAAACCTGCCAGACCTTTTCCGGCTCGTGGGGCTATTACCGCGATGAGCATACATGGAAAGACAAAAAACAACTTTTGGTATTACTCATCGAGTCAGTGAGTAAAGGAGGCAATTTATTATTAAATGTAGGGCCCACCGCCAGAGGGACGTTCGATCACCGTGCCGATAAAGCCCTCGAAGAAATGGGCGGGTGGATGAATGTTAACAGTCGTTCCATCTATGGCTGCACACAGGCTCCCGACGAATTTGAAGCACCGGACCATACGCTTTTAACATACAACCCTGAGACCAACCGGCTTTATATCCACCTGCTTGATTATCCCATGCAAAACTTTTTGCTGCGCGGGTTTAAAGACAAAATTGAATACGCACAGTTCCTGCACGATGCCTCCGAAATTCAAATATCGGAACCTTACGGGCATTGGGTAGAACAGGAAACAGGCGAGAATGACGTGAACCTTTCTTTGCCCGTAAATAAGCCCAACGTTGAAATTCCGGTCATCGAGGTTTTTTTGAAATAAATGATTTTTAAGATGTAATGGGTGGCGCGATTTTCGGTTCACGCCGCCCTTTCTCCCCATTCGCTTAACATTGGCCCAAAAAAGTTTTCATATTGTCCGTCAATGAGTTGCTTTGTTAAGTTCATTTTTTCATGAAAAATTGGGGAAAAAAGTTTGTTGAATTAAAAAAGCCCGTTACTTTTGCAGCCGCTTTAGTAGCGGGGTTCATTGATAAGGATGTAAGGTAAGA
>CAYRBS010000312.1:0-3070 GCA_964422335.1 uncultured Mariniphaga sp.
CCCAGAAAAAAAAGAATGAGTACTTTTTTCATAATTATCAATTTGATTTATAATTTTATTGGACTTAAAATTAAAAACATTACGCATTCCAACGGCAGATTTCATCGTCTTTTTTTTGAATGCAATTAATTGGAAATTAAATGAAACTATTTAAACGTGTTCTAATCGCACTCGGACTGTTGGTAGTCGTTGCCGCCATTGTTGGCTATTTCCTGCTGAATCATCTGCGGACCGCTGCTTTGCCGGATTATTCAGAAAACGTCCAAATACCCGGATTAACAAATGAAGTAACGATTTTACGCGATTCATTTGCCATTCCCCACATTTATGCCGAAGATGAAGCCGACATGTACCGGGCCGTTGGGTTTGCCATGGCACAAGACCGCCTGTGGCAAATGGATTTGCTGCGACGGGTAACCCAGGGAAGGCTTTCCGAAATAATGGGAAAAGACCAGCTCAACACCGATTTACTGATGCGCGCCCTGCGTATTCAGGAAAAATCGGAAAAGGTACTTGCGCAATTATCACCGGAAATTACTGCCACCCTCGAAGCATTTTCTGACGGTATCAACCATTACCTTGAAAGTTACCCGCTCCCGCCCGAGTTCAAAATCCTCGGCTACAAACCCGAACCCTGGAAACCGGTACATTCGGTTAACCTCATCGGTTACATGTCGTGGGACCTCACCTCGGGCTGGAAAACCGAATTGCTGCTACACCAGGTGAACAGGGAAGTTTCTGCCGGGCAACTTGAAGAGCTGCTCCCGGATATGGAGAACCACGCTACCCCCATTTTCCCGGATTTTGATATCGCTGTAAATCCGGACGAAACCCTGTTGTCAGCCAATGCCAGCCTAAAAAAACTGGGAGTGGAAATTTTTCAGGGAAGCAATAACTGGGCGGTTTCGGGAGAAAAAAGCAAAACGGGAAAACCGCTGCTGGCCAACGACATGCACCTCGGTTTGTTTGCTCCGGGAATCTGGTACCAGATGCACCAGGTAGCAGAAGGGGAGGTGAATGTTACCGGCCTCGTTTTGCCGGGACAGCCGTATGTAATTTGCGGCCACAACGATTCCATCGCCTGGGGAATGACCAATGTGGCGGTGGACGACCTCGATTTTTATGCCGAAACATTAAACGAAGATTCGACAAAATATTTGCTGGACAACCAGTGGAAAGACCTTTTGATAAAGGAAGAAATCATTCAAACCAAGGAGGGGGAAGAAATAAGGGAAACACTGAAATTCACCCACCGCGGGCCACTGGTAAACCGGTTTAAAAATGAGGATGAAACGGCCCTTTCCATCCGGTGGCTTGGAAACGAAATGAGCAATGAGCTGCGCACGGTGTTTTTGCTCAACCGGGCCAACAACCGGAACGATTTCCGCGATGCGGTGAAAACTTTCAAGTCGGTAAGTCAAAACATTGTTTATGCCGATGCAGCCGGAAACATCGGGCTGCAAACCAGTGCCGGTGTTCCCATCCGCGAAGGCAGCGGCATAGAAGTTTACCCTGGTGACACCAGCCGCTACGACTGGACAGGCCTGGTTCCTTTCGAAGAACTTCCTTTTGAATTCAACCCGGAACGCGGGTATGTTTCTTCGGCCAATAATAAAACGGTACCCGGAGATTATCCGCATCACATCGGAACCTGGTTTGCCATGCCCGACCGTATCGACCGCATCCGCGAAATGCTGGAAGCTACCGAAAAACACGGCGTGGAAGACTTTGCAAGGATGCACAATGATTATAAATCGAAAAAAGCTGAAAAATTCACCCCTGAATTTCTTGAAGCACTAAATACTGAAAACAGCTGGAATGACACCCAACAAGCGGCATTTCAAAAACTTCAGCAGTGGGATTATATTCTCAGCCGCGAAAGCCAGGCGGCCTCGGTTTTCGAAATTCTTTACCGGAAAGTAGCTGAAAATTTAATAAAAGATGATCTGCCGTCGGAATTGTACGATTCGTTTATGGGAGAACGGATTTTGGTAGAAAACCTGATGGAAAATGTGCTTTCGGTGGAAAATTCACATTGGCCCGACGATCAAAACACCCCGGAAACAGAAACCTGGAACGACGTGGTTGTAAGGGCTTTTAAAGAAACGGTTGAAGAATTGGACCAGCAACTGGGCCCCGATGTGGAAGCCTGGAACTGGGAAAAAATCCACACATTCACACTGGGCCATCCGCTGGGAGTGGTTGAAATGCTTAACAAAGCCCTGAAACTTAACCGGGGTCCTTACGGTGTTCCGGGAAGCTACCACACCGCCACACCTTATTCCTATAATTACGACAACCTGTACAACGTAACCCACGGCGCATCGCACCGCCACATTTTCGATCTGGCCGACTGGGACGCTTCAAAAACGGTAATTCCCACCGGAACAAGCGGGATTCCTGCCAGTGATTTTTACCTCGATCAAACTGATATGTACCTGGAAAACCGCTACCACGCCGATCCGTTCAGCCAGGAAAAAGTTTTAAGAGGAGCCCGGTTCAGCATGAAACTTCTGCCGGAAAAACAGTAACCGGATGTTGTATCCATTTTGTACAACCCACCGGCTCGGGTCTTCGTAATTATTCAGTATAAAAAAAGGAAGTTAACGAAAACCGGTTAGTTTCCACCTTTGTTACAGAAAGAAATGTGCGCCATGGACAAAAAGAAAAATTCTTCACCTCCCCCCATTTATGTGGTTTCCGGAGGCCGCGGACTGGCCGGGAACAATATGGTGCAATCGTTGCTTATCCAATACCCCGACAATAAAATACCCGTAATAATTGTGCCCGGAGTAACCACCGAAAACCAGGTTAACAAAGTGGTAATGAAGGCCAAAGCCAGCAAGGGATTGATAGCCCATACCATGGTAAACCCCATTCTGCGGCAAAAAATAAATGAACGCTGTAATGAATCAGGGGTACGAAAAATCGATTTTATGGGCGACCTGGCCAATTATCTCAATGAACAACTGGATATAGAACCTCTCAAACACCCGGGGCTGTACCGTAAAATCAACCAGGAGTATTTTGAACGGATAGAAGCCATTGAATTTACCCTTTCGCACGACGA
>CAYRBS010000313.1:0-3068 GCA_964422335.1 uncultured Mariniphaga sp.
ACAGCTTCCTGATTTCCCAGTTTTTCGTAACACAATCCCTGGTACAACAACGATTTGGCTACATAAGCTGTTTCATCAGGATAGTTTTTAACGATCGATTCAAAAAGGTCGATTGCCTCCTTTAAATCCGCTTTTGTTTCCATGGTATATTTTGCTTTCTCAAAAAGCACCTTATGATCCTGCGGCACCTGAAAGCTGCTGAAAATAAACATGATTACCATGCAGTAAATGGCGTGAAGAAATGTTTTTGTTTTCATGATAAAATCCTCCTTTTATGATTTCTTTTCAGCAAATTTCTTTGATTTTCTTCTTCCGAATGTCATATCATTGTAAACAATTGTAAAATCGGCTAATCCTGCACAAACCGGTAACCACCGCCGTAAACCGTTAAAATATGTTCGGGATGATTCGGATCTTTTTCTATTTTTTTCCGGAGTTTCAGGATGTGGTTGTCAATGGTACGGGTAGTCGGGTATTTTTCGTAGCCCCAGATTTTATCCAGCAGGTCGTTGCGCGAAACAACCCTGCCTTGTTGCCCGATGAGGTAACGCAAAACATCGACCTCGAGTGAGGTCAAATCGGTTTCTTTCCCGTCGCGGGTAACCTTGTAATGGTCGAAATCTATTTTAACCGCATCGAGTTGAACGGCACCTGTAACCGCATCATGCGTCCGGTTTTCTCTTCGTAAATGAGCTTTAATTCTTGCCAGCAACTCACGGATGCTGAACGGTTTGGAGATGTAGTCATCGGCGCCCATTTCCAGACCGACAACTTTATCTATTTCTTCGCCTTTGGCGGTTAAAATCAGTACCGGCACATCTATATTATTCCGGCGGAGTTCTTTGCACACCTCCAGTCCATCCATTCCGGGAAGCATAATATCGAGCAGAATAAGATCGGGTTTGATTTTAAGCGCTTTCGTCAGCCCCTCGTTGCCGCTGAGGGAATAATCGATTTCATAACCTTCATCGGCCAGATTCATTTTTAACCCTTTTACCAGATCCTCTTCATCTTCAATGATTAAAATTTTGTTCTTCATTTCGATTCCTCCTGTTTTTTGTTGGGAATATGAATTATAAAAGAACTCCCTTTTCCGGGATCACTTTTTACCTCAATCTGCCACTGGTGTGCTTCTGCTGCATGTTTAACAAGAGTCAGCCCCAGTCCGCTGCCTTTGGCATTAAATCCGGCCGCTTGTTTAATCCGGTAAAACCGGTTGAAAATATGGGGCAACTCTTCCGGTGGAATACCAATACCAAAATCAGTTACTTCCAGGAATATCTCATGAGGCTGTTTTTTTAATCTTATTATCAGCCTTTTTGTTTCGTCCGAAAATTTAATGGCATTGCTGAACAGATTGATCAAAATTCCTTCCACCGCATTTTTATCAAACGGAATTTTCGGCAGGTTTTCATCGATATCGGTTTCAATTGCAAATCCTTTTCGCAGCAGGTGATAACGGTAGGAATTCAAGGTGGTTTCTACCGTCTCAGAGAGATTACCGGGTTTTATTTCGAACTCTTTTCGTCCCATTTCAATTTTCGAGAAATCGAGAATGTTATTGATCATATACGAGAGTCGTTCACTCTCTTTTGTTATAATTTGCAACCCTTCTTTTCGGTCGGGTTCCGGCAGATTTTCTTTCAGAAGCAACGTTTCTCCGTAAAGCCGGATTAAACTTAACGGGGTTTTTAGTTCATGCGAAACATTGTGCACAAATTGGGTCTGAAGAAGCATGGAGTCGGTTTCCCTTCTGATTTCTCGCAGAATGGCGAAAACGGCAAATAACATGAGCGCAATAACGATTAGCACCAGCACCCCGTAAATTATTCCCTGAATTTTTGCATCCGATTTCAACTTTTCAAACCCGGGTTGAATGGCAACAAGTGTCCACGGAAAAGGCACAGAACTGAATGACAGTGTAAGTGATTCTTCAGGTATTTGTGCGGGCGTTTCGCTCAGAACGTCCATTCCATCATGGTTCACCAGTTGGAAGCTGAGTTCTGTCTCTTTTGTCAGTTGATCGAGAATTTCAGGGATAAACCGGGTTTTTAAAGTATCCAGGTTCCAGCATACTCCGGCAATATAAGATTGGCCTGTTAGTGAATCCGGAATTTCTTTAAAACTAATCAGAAACGGCGTACCGCCAGCCATCAGTAAATTTCTTTTGATTTCCTGGCTTTGATTGTAATTTTCAAATTCAGTTCTTTCTTTAACAGCAGAAATTACATAGTCTTTAACAAAACGGCTGTATTCCAGCATTTTTTCGTAAGACGTTTCTTCTGCTTCTGGTTGCAGATTTAATACAGATTCATATTCCGATTTAAAAAAGGAATAGGAGGGAGAATTTATCAGCCAGTATCCGTTATTCATTTGCTGATATATTTGAAATAATGTATCGTTGCTGATGATTCCTTTCCCATGTAATCTTTCGATGGCTTTTAACTGCAGCGGGGCAGTTATTCCGTACGGATGGCCGGCATCATTTGTTATCTGGCTGTAATCGCTCCTGAGTATCTGATAATAATGTATCGCTTCTGTGTAGTTTTTTGCGGCCAGAAACGATCGGGCCAGTCCTGCAAGCGCCAAAGCTTTTTGCTGGGCATTTTGTGCAGACACGCTACTCCTTTCATAATACTTTGCAGCCCCGGAATAATCGAGATGAATCAATTCTGCTGTTTCTGCTTTGTTAAAGTATTCCCTAAAATTACTGTTGGAATTTTGAACGAACCTTTCAATATTGGTGTCGTTTCCTTTCGCTGACCTGGGTAAAATAACCTGATAATCAACATCTAATACGAACAGTCTGGATTCTGTAATTTTCTTGCTTGAATTGTTTGTTTTTTGAAAGTCATGGAAATCTGATTCATTCAGAATTTGTTGCTCCATGTCCATGAACTTGTTTTCCAGTTGCTCCAGTGCGGATTTTCCTGAAAACCAAAGGTTCGATTCGAGCAGATTACGGGTAGCTTTTTGCCGTTTTGAAAATGTATCGATTCCTGCTACCACTACAAAAACAAGCGGCAGTAAAAAAGCAGCTACAAACAGAATAACTTTCCTTTTCCGGT
>CAYRBS010000314.1:0-3038 GCA_964422335.1 uncultured Mariniphaga sp.
TGGCGATTGGTAACCTGAAGTTTCGGATGGAGAAACCCGGGTGCAATTTCAGCCAGAGGGGCCAATACAAAAAGGCGCCGGCTGATGTGGGGGTGTGGAATTACCAATGTTTCGGTTTCCAGCACAAGGTCGTCGAAATACAAAATATCGATATCCATTTGGCGCGAAATATATTTGCCTTGTTCCCTTTTGCGCCCAAAACGGTTTTCGATGGCATGAATGGCAGAAAGCAACGGTCCCGGCTCCAAAACAGTTTCAATCATCAGCACCTGGTTCCAAAAATTATCTTCGGAACTGAATCCCCAGGGTGGTGTTTCGTAAACAGCCGATTTCTTTACAATGGCCCCCAACTCTTTTTCGATATAAATGTGAACCTTCTCAAAATTCAACCGTTTATTTCCTAAATTTCCTCCTATTCCCAGAAAAACCTTGTACATTGAAACCCTATATTTGTAATTCTATTTACAGTTTATTTACCCATTTTAAAAGCTAAAAATAGCTAAAACATTAATACAACAGAGATGAAGGAATTTTTTAAGTACGTACTGGCAACCGTAACCGGAATTATTGCCGTTTCCATTATTGGGATTCTGCTTCTTTTTATGATAGTCGGGATATTAATTTCATCGACAGAGAAAAAAGTAACCGTTCAGGACAACACACTTCTGGTATTAAATATGGAACGCCAGATTGTTGATCGGGCGCCTAACGACCCGTTTCAGGAGCTGGATATTCCCGGGCTCCCCCAGCAGATAAAAACCATCGGACTTGACGATATTCTTCATTCCCTTGAAAAAGCTGTTTACGACGATCGCATCAAAGGGGTTTATCTGAAACTCTCGATGGTGAATGGCGGAATGGCTTCGGTGGAAGAAATAAGAAATGCCTTGATTGCTTTTAAAGACAGTTGCGACAAGCCCGTTTATGCTTATGGGGAACAAATGATCATGGATCAGAAATCGTATTACCTTGCTACGGTCGCCGACCACATTATCGTTCATCCGGAATCGGGGATTGATTTCCGCGGACTGGGCGGTGAAATGTTATTTTTCAAAAACGCGTTGGAAAAAATCGGGGTTGAAATGCAAATTGTGCGGCACGGAAAATACAAATCGGCCGTGGAACCTTACATGCTTGAAAAAATGAGCGAGGAAAGCCGCGAACAGCAATTGGTTTATATGAACAGTATGTGGAACCACATGCTTGCCGAAATTTCGGAAAGCAGAAACCTGACCACGGAGCAACTGAACACCCTGGCCGATGAAGTCCAAACGTTTAACCAGGGAGAAGAAGCAGTTGAATCGGGCCTGGCGGATGCGGCCAAATACAAAGACGAAGTTCTGGATGATTTGCGCGAAATAACCGGAACAGAAGGCACAGAGGGAGTTCCCGTAGTAGGAGTTGCGGATTACGCAAACACTCCGGTACCAGACAAAAGCAAACCTTACAGCCGGAATAAAATAGCCGTAGTTTATGCCAGCGGCGAAATTGGTGCGGCCATGGGCGGCGAAGCAATTATCGGGGATAAATTGGGCCGTGAAATCCGTAAGGTAAGGCAAGACAGCAGTTATAAAGCCATTGTACTAAGGGTTAATTCGCCCGGGGGAACTATTTTCGATTCGGAAGTCATCTGGCGCGAAGTGAAACTGGCTGCCGAAGAAAAAACCCTGGTGGTTTCGTTTGGCGATGTTGCGGCATCAGGCGGTTACTACATTTCGTGTGCAGCCGACCAAATTGTTTCGCACCCGAATACCATCACCGGATCCATCGGGATTTACGGAACGATTCCAAACATTGGCGAGTTACTGAACGACAAACTGGGTATCACAACGGATGTAGTAAAAACCAATAAAAATTCTGACCTGCTGACACTCACCCGGCCCATGACCGAATATGAACAACAGTTACTGCAACGAATGATAGAAAAGGGTTACGACCAGTTTATTACCCGCGTGGCCGATGGCAGGAGCATTACCAAAGAAGAGGTGGACGAAATAGGGGAAGGGCGCGTATGGAGCGGCGAAAATGCGCTGGAAAGAGGACTTGTTGATGAATTGGGCGGACTGCAGGATGCCATAAAACTGGCAGCTGAGACAGAAGGATTGGAAAACTACCGGACCGTTTCACTGCCCCGCCAGCCCGATCCGTTTGAGCAGTTTTTCAAGACCGGCACCGACAACGTGCGCGCCTGGTTCCTGAAAAATGAACTCGGTGAAAATTACCGTTATTACGAATTCCTGAAAAAAGCCACCCAAATGAATGGCATTTATGCGCGTATGCCGTATGACATTGATGTGAACTGATAATTACCCTCCCGTTCCAAAAAAAATCTCCTGCTGCCGACTGACAACAGGAGATTTTTTTATTCTACAGGAATTATCTTTTCCTGAAAGTATTGGGTTATTTTCCCCCGGCAAGTTCTTTTGCCTGTTCAATCCACGGAACCGGATCTTTCGATGCATACCGGCTTCCGGCGCCTTCCAGAATTTCTTTCAGTTTGTCAACCGGAGCTTCCGCCAACCCTGCATAAGTAACAATGCCTGCATCATTCAGCACTTCAGCCAATTTAGGGCCAATGCCTTCAATTTTTTTCAGGTCATCTGCTTTTACTTCCTCTTCTGCTTTAGGTTCTGCAGCTTCTTTCTTCACCTCAGCCGCGGGTTTTTCTTCTTTTACAGTTTTTTCTTTGGCTTGTGGTTTTTCTTTGGCAGGAGCCGGGGCGTCAGCCACAGCAACATCCACAACCGGTTCAACCGATACAAACGAGCGGTTTTTCCTTTTCTTCCTGAACATTACCGTACCTTCAATTAAGGCAAACAGGGTATGGTCTTTTCCCATTCCCACATTTTCGCCCGGGTAATGTTGTGTTCCACGCTGGCGAACTAAAACATTACCAGCTTTTGCATACTGACCTCCGTATATTTTTACTCCAAGTCGTTTGCTTTCCGATTCGCGTCCGTTCTTCGAACTACCTACACCTTTCTTATGAGCCATGGTACATTCTTTTTAGTTATCCAACAATGTTTTCAATCTGAATC
>CAYRBS010000315.1:0-3033 GCA_964422335.1 uncultured Mariniphaga sp.
TTTTTGATGTCGCTTGTGGTTTCGGTTTCCGTTTTTTCGCGCAAATGTTTGGCAATGGTGTCGTATTTTTGGCGGTTAATGATTTCAAAAACATCCAGTCGGCCGCGTCCGACAAAGTATGCCAGGTGCCCTTCGATGGTGGAAACGGCAAGGTTGCGCTTACTGGCAATTTCCGGCGGTTTCATCCCCTGATTAAATAATGTAAGGCTCACCTCTTTGGTATCGAGGCCGGCAAGTTCCACCTCCAGTTTGGCATTCAGCGGAATGTCCAGCCCTTTACCTTTTCGGTAGTTCAGTACCAGCGCAAGAATATTTTGCCCGAACTGCTCCATTTTTTTTCCGCCCATTCCTTTTATGGCTTTCAGCTCAGTGGCGGTGGCGGGGAGTTTCGCAGCAATTTCAACCATCACTTTTTGACTGAGTACACGGGATTCATCAAGCCCCGTTTCGCTTGCCATCTTCCCTCTCCATTCTAATAATTGCCGGTAAAATTCCGGGTTTGCCACCTTCATTGCAGCTGCTTTGCTGCGTGCTTTCGATGCTGGTTTTTCAATAGCAGCAATGGCACGGGCTTCCAGGTAATTTTTTATGGTGAATCCTCCGGCGACCGATTCCAGGCAGGCTTTTTTTATGTCCAGCTGCGTTTCCAGCTGTCCCAGAATTCCGGCAATGCGCTTCCGTACAGCGCGGTTATCGGTTTCAAATCCGGCATTTTCAAGGGGGATTTCCAACCGTTCCCGAAATTTTTCCAGGAAATAGGTGGCTGCTTTTTTCAACCGTTCCTGCAATGGGTCGTTTTCCTCAACATGGCCGTATTGGACAGCCAGCTTTTCTACCTGCGGACGGAATTTTTCGGCTACTTCAATCATCTCTTCCTGAACGGGTTTTAGCATTTCGTCCAGTTTTTCTTTCATGTTACCCATGAGGGAACCGGCATTTTCGTTCCATACTTTCATGAGGTAGGTAATTGAACGGATTGCCGGTTTAAAGTCGAACAATTCGTTCATTAACTGCATTTCAAACTCTTTCCGGTGTTTTTCGAGTTCTGCTTCGCCGGGCTGATTTTGCTCCACCTCGCTGGTAAAGCTAATCACCGTGTCGTCATTAATAACGCTTTGGGTGTTGAGGGGCGTGCTCAGCACCAGTCCTTCCAGGCTTTTGCACCGGCTCAGTGCCACGTAAACCTGTCCGTGGGCAAATGACTGACGCGCGTCGATTATCGCTTTTTCAAAAGTGAGCCCCTGGCTTTTATGGATGGTAATGGCCCATGCCAGTTTAAGCGGATACTGGGTAAAACGGCCCGCCACTTCCTCTTCAATTTCTGACGACTCTTCGTTCAACCGGTATTTGGAGTTTTCCCAAACATCGGGTTCCACCGTGATTGGGGTGGTATCGCCCGGGCAAAGTACTTCAATTTGTTTGTCGATAATGTTAACCACTTTTCCGATTTTTCCATTGTAGTACCTTTTTTCAATGGAGGTGTCGTTTTTCAGGAACATTACCTGGGCACCGGTTTTTATTTCCAGCACTTCATCGGCAGGGTAGGAGTATTCCGGAAAATCACCTTCCACGGTGCATTTAAACCGGTGCAGTTTGGTTGAAATTTTTTTCAGGTGGGTTTCGTTGATACGTTTCGCCTGGTAATTGTGGGTAGTCAGGGTGATGTAGCCTTCATCGCGGGCAGGTGCAAAACCGGGAATAAACCGGTTGTTGAGTAGTTGCAGGTCAGCCGGATTTAATATGTTGTCGCGCACTTTGTTCAGGAGGTCGATAAATTCCTGGTCGCTTTGGCGGTAAATATGTTTTAGTTCGATGCTTACAAAATCGGATTTTTTAAGCGCCAGGCTGCTGAAAAAGAAACCGGTATTGTAAAATTTCCCCAGAATATCCCAGTCCTCTTCTTTTATCACCGGTGCCAGTTGTTGCAGGTCGCCAATCATAAGCAGCTGCACTCCGCCAAAGGGCCGGTAGCGGTTCTTGAACCTGCGCAGTGTAGCATCGATGGCGTCCAGCACATCGGCCCGTACCATACTTATTTCATCAATTACCAGCAAATCGAGGCTGCGGATGAGGTTGATTTTGTTTTTGGTGAACCGGTTGATGCGTCCGGCGCTGTTATCTGAAAAATCGGGGTGAACGGAATCCTGGGGGATTTGCGGCCCAAAAGGCAACTGGAAAAACGAGTGGATTGTGACACCGCCGGCGTTGATGGCTGCCACACCTGTGGGGGCAACTACTACCATCCGTTTGGGTGAAATCTTTTTCAGGTTTTTGAGAAAAGTAGTTTTGCCAGTCCCGGCTTTTCCTGTCAGGAATAGATTTTGGCTTGTGTAGTGCAGAAAATCAAAAGCCAGTTTTAATTGCGGATTGTTTTCATAATGCATGGCAATAGTCCTTTTGCTTGGTTCTCCGGTTCGAAATTAAACATGTCGGATGAATTACGCAAAAAATCAATGCATTAATGTTTTGGATGACCCCATATGTTATAATTGCTGAGTGGTTTTACGAAAATGCTGATTTTTAATTAAGTGGATTTTTTGCAGGGATTTTTTATTAACTTGAAGCGCTTTTTGAGAGAGTTGAAACGTGTACGCAAATTTTTAATTTTATTGTTATGGAAACATTTGTCAAGTTAATTCATCAGGCCAACATGACATATCTTCCAGCCAAAACTCCTGTTCAGTTTTACGGATTACCAGACGGCAAGGTGTATTTAATTTATGCCCGGTTTTATGAAGTTAAATTCGACCGGACATATGTCGAGTATGTTTTTGCTGAACACAAGGAATTTTCGTATGATTATGAAAATGAAAAACTGGTTCCTCACAATATTTCGCTGAAAAATTCACCGGTTTATAATGAGATGGTGGACAAACCCGACCCCAAAATAGAGATTTTAAAAATTCACCGGAATGTTCAATCTTTTGCCGAGGCACATGCTCAGTTGAACCGGAAAGCCAAAAAAATGGCAGAGAATATTCAGAAGCAAAAGGAAAACGGAATTCATGAGATTTCATCTGCGAAATTAAAAAA
>CAYRBS010000316.1:0-949 GCA_964422335.1 uncultured Mariniphaga sp.
AGATGAATGCGCTAATTTATCCCTGGATTCCGCCTATATTGTTGTGGAGGATGATGTACCGCCTGTTATTACCGCACAAGCTGCCGATGCCGGGTCCGATTGCTCCACCCTCGATCCGGACAGCGACCCCGGTTATCAGGACTGGCTGGAAAATAACGGAGGCGCTGCCGCAACCGACGACTGCGACGACGACGCTACCCTCACCTGGTCAAACAACAGCGACACCCAAACCTGGACCGGTGACCCGGCAAATAATCAGATTACCATTACCTTTACCGTTACCGATGAATGCGGAAATACCGCTGAAACAACGGCTACCTATTCCATTATCGACGATGAACCACCAACCATAACCTGTCCGGAAGATGTAGAAGAAACTGCAGCATTGAACGACTGCTATAAAACGATTGAAGAACCAACTGATCCGGAAATGGACGATAATTGTTCCTTGCCTGATTTGACCTATACAAGGAATTTGCCTGACGGAACAACCGATAGCGGTGACGGAACAGTTACAGGACTGGATTTCCCGGTTGGGATAACAACAGTTACTTACACTGCCACCGACGCCGCAGGATTAACGGAAACCTGCGATTTTACCGTTACCATTATCGATATTAATCCACCAATTTTTACCATGGATTGCCCGGAAGATATTTCGGTTGATGCCGATGACGGAATATGCGGGGCCGTTTTAAATATTCCGCCTCCCCCTGTGGAAGATCCTTGCGGTGAACCGGTGACCCTCGTGCATGATTCACCTTACGCCTCCGATACGGAAGATGCCAGTGGAACCTATCCGGTGGGGGAAACAATTATTACCTGGACGGCAACCGATGAATCGGGAAATGTAACCGAATGTGAACAAATAATTACGGTTATCGATACACAAAATCCGACGATTGAATGCCCGCCAAGTGTGTCGGAAGAAATTGCTCCTGATGAATGT
>CAYRBS010000316.1:1049-3027 GCA_964422335.1 uncultured Mariniphaga sp.
ACATGGTGGAAGATGCCGCAGGCAATACTGCAGAATGCGAATTCACCGTAACCATCGAGCGCCTTGAAATCCCGGAAGCAGCTTATGAATGTCCGCCGGACCCGGACCCGGTAGATGCCGATGATAATTGTGAAGCATTAGTGAATGTTCCTGCACCAACAATTGACGATCCCTGTGGTGCAATTGTTTCCGTGATTAATGATTACAACGAAACATCGGATGCCACCGATACTTATCCGTTAGGAACAACCACCGTAACCTGGACCATAACAGACAAAGGCGGAACTACAGCAACGTGTACACAGACAGTTACAGTTATTGATAACGAGGCTCCGACGATTGAATGCCCGCCAAGTGTGTCGGAAGAAATTGCTCCTGATGAATGTTCCAAAACCGGAATCACAATTGATTATCCCACATTCGACGATAACTGCGAAGTTGTATTGCTTACCTGGACCATTGAGGACCACGAAGGGAATATCACAGACGGACCGGCTACCGGAACCGAAAATTATGTGAACGATGAAGAATTCGGTGTGGGCACAAACACGGTAACTTACATGGTGGAAGATGCCGCAGGCAATACTGCAGAATGCGAATTCACCGTAACCATTGAGCGGCTTGAAATCCCGGAAGCAGCTTATGAATGTCCGCCTGATCCTCCTGTTACTCTTGCTGAAGACGGATTTTGTTCAGCATGGGTTGATGTGGCAGCACCCATTATTGACGACCCTTGCGAAGCCATAGTTTCGGTAGAAAATGATTATAATGGGACTTCTGACGCGAGTGACCGATATGATGTAGGTACGACCATTGTAACATGGACTATTACCGACAAAGGGGGAACCACTTCAACCTGTGTACAAACCGTTGTTGTTGAAGACATACCTCCAACACTGGAATGCCCCGAAGATATTATTGTTGACGCTGAATACGAACTGGAATACAACTCCGAAGTGACTGTACCGCCGCCAACCTGGGGCGATAACTGTCCTGACTCTGTACTTACATGGGAACTGGAACCGCCAACAGGTTATGAATCGGAATACGAGGTGAGCGAACTTTCCGGAACAGGCGATTATCCCAGTCCAAACCTGTTCTATGTGGGCACAACTACCATCACATACACCGTTACCGATGCACACGATAACTCGGTAACCTGCGATTTTAACATTACCGTAAGAGCAAAACCCGAAATTGAATGCCCGCCGGATTATGAGACTATAACTGACCCCGGCGTTTGTACTGCCACACGTAACTCGGATGATTATGGCCTGCCTACGCTCGTGGAAGGCATACAACCTATCACCTGGACGTGGACGATATTCGACCCGGAGGGAAATGAAGAGGCAACCGGTTCATTTGAAGGAAGTACTTCCGATCCGGGGCCACCCGCCATTCCGGATCATCCCTTCCAGATGGGAACTTCCACCATCACCTGGCGGGCCGAAAATGTATCGGGATACGATGAATGTTCGCACACGGTTACTGTAATTGACGAAGAGCCCCCCACCTTCTCCACCGCTTCCTACGAAGATTGTGTGGACCGGTTGCATGCGGCAAACTACGACCCGGCAAATGCAAACCCGGTGGTAAACCATGTTGATCCGAACCTGGATAAAGCGCCAAGCCCCGATTACCACACGTTCGAATCGGGAAACGATTTGCTCGACATCACCGAATTATCCGATAACTGCTGCGACCCGGCGGATATGGACATCCACTGGGAAATTGTATTCGAAGATACGCCCGATCCCATGACCGAAGAAAAAATGATTTCTCATGAATCCATCTCCGGAACCGGGCAACCTTCCGCCTACGGAAGCGATATGGAGTTTCCCGGCGATGGTGTCTATTTTGAAGATGTGACGCATACTATAACTTACTGGGTGGAAGACTGCAACGGGAATGTTACAGAAGAATTCAGTGAAGAAATTGTTATCACACCACGGCCACAGGTAATTAAAACAACCGAATA
>CAYRBS010000317.1:0-3009 GCA_964422335.1 uncultured Mariniphaga sp.
ATTGTTCCCGGTCGCGGGCTATCGAAAACGAATGTTATGTAGCCATTGCGGGCTCGGTGGGGAACTTGCCCAAAGTGGAAAACATGGATATTCAGTTTGCCCAGTCAGTGGTTTTCACGCCGTGCGATTTCTCCTTCCCCACCACCGGAATTAAAGCGGAAGCTACGCCGAACACAGAAATGATTCTGGTAGCCGACGTTGACATGGATTTACTGAAGGAGTTGCACAATTTCGGGGCGGTACGCAATTTGAAAGATCGTCGTACTGATTTATATACTTTATGCCTGAATCCGGATCAACTCCCGGCACATACAAAAAAAATCTAAAAAAGGGAACGGAAGGCCCCTCTTCTTTTCTAAATTTTATTCTTCTTCCCAGGTAATATCGTAAAGATAATCGTTGAAGGGGAATCGCTGAGCGTGAATCACTTTCACCTCATCGTAAAGAATCTTTTTTAGTTCATCTATATTTTCTTTTTTAGTTGCTGAAATAAAAACCGAAGGGTTGTTGTTTCTGCCCATCCATGATTTTTTCCATTCCTCCAACGTAAAATTTTCATCTGTTTTTGGCGTCAAATCATCATCGTCTTTTTCAACATGATTGTATGCATCGATTTTATTAAAGACAAAAATGTTGGGTTTTTCTCCCGTTTCAATCTCTTCCAGCGTACTGTTTACGGTATCAATTTGCTCTTCAAAACCAGGATGCGAAATATCGACCACATGCACCAGTATGTCGGCTTCGCGCACCTCATCGAGGGTTGATTTAAACGACTCCACCAGGTCGTGAGGTAATTTCCGTATAAACCCTACCGTATCGGCCAGCAGGAATGGCAGGTTAACAATCACCACTTTCCGCACGGTAGTGTCAAGGGTAGCAAACAGCTTGTTTTCAGCGAATATGTCTGATTTTGACAGCATATTCATAATGGTGGATTTGCCCACATTGGTATAACCCACCAGCGCCACGCGTACCAGTTTTCCCCGGTTTTTTCGTTGTGTGGCCTTTTGTTTGTCAATTTTTTTTAACTGCTCTTTCAGCCTCGATATTTTATCGAGAATGATGCGCCGGTCGGTTTCAATTTGTGTCTCCCCGGGGCCGCGCAGCCCAATTCCCCCACGCTGGCGTTCGAGGTGAGTCCACATGCGGGTAAGTCGCGGAAGCAGGTATTGGTATTGAGCCAGCTCAACCTGTGTTTTGGCGTGTGCCGTTTTCGCCCGCCGGGCAAATATATCTAGGATAAGATTGGTACGGTCAAGTACTTTACACTCCAACCGACGTTCAATATTCCTCAACTGGGTAGGTGTCAGTTCATCGTCGAAAATCACTGTATCGGCTTCCATCACCTTTATGTAGTTCCCGATTTCTTCCAGCTTCCCCGGGCCAACAAAGGAGGAAACATTGGGGACATCCAGTTTTTGCGTAAATTTTTTCAATACCACTGCTCCGGCAGTGTCAGCAAGGAATTCCAGCTCTTCCAGGTATTCCATGGCTTGTTTTTCATCCTGGTTGTTATAAATAAGCCCAACCAATACAGCTTTTTCTGTTTGTGGAGTGGTTTCAATCATACAGTGAATTTGTCGCACAAAAAACTCCTGACCCCTTTAAATAAAGGACCAGGAGCGTAATTAAATATTTTTCTCTCTTTACTGCAATACAAAGTTAATCGGCACCGTGTAAGATACCCTTACTTTTTCTCCCCGTTGTTCCCCGGGTTTCCAGTTAGGAAGAGTGTTTACCACTCGCAATGCTTCTTTATCGAGCGAAGGATCGACCCCCCTGGCAACGCGTGCATCGGATACTGAACCATCGGTGTTAACAACAAAGGTTATATAAACTTTCCCCTGAATTCCGTTTTCCTGTGCAATGGTAGGATACTTAATTGCATTGGCAATGTATTGGCGCAATGCCGCTTCACCGCCGGGAAATTCTGGCATGTCCTCCACTATAAAAAACACTTCTTCTTCTTCCTCTTCTTCCTCCTCTTGTGTCTGTACAACAGGTGCCACATCAATTACCATGTCTTCAGTAACTTCAGTGTCTTCCATTTCCAGCTCGTCTTCAATTTCAACATCGTCGTCAACAATGTTTAACACCTCAACTACCTGCGGAGGCGGCGGAGGTGGCGGTTGAACTTCCTGCTCACGGGTAATCGGTATAATTTCTTCCTCTACTTCCTGCGTTTCAACTTCTCCCAATGAGTCCGTTCTTTTAGGTGCTGTTTTCCATTCAAAAGCAAAAAGTACCAGGCCTAACGCAACTACCAAGCCCAACATCAGGAAAACATTCCGTTTGTTTTCAAGATCCGCTTTTGGTGATTTTTTAACTTCCATAACGTTATTCTTTAATTTTATTTGTTTCAGCAATTCCCCCCTAATTTTAGGGGCTTAAAGATAAAAAATAATTATCACATGCAAATCAATTTTTTTGATATTTCATTTTTCAGGTCGTTTACCTGCTATGAACCCCGTTCATGATCCTGTCTGTAATTGTTGTTTCCTCCATCCATAAAAGCCACAAAAACTTTACCATTGTTTTGAATCGGAGCGAAAAAAATTTTTATATTTGCACCCGCATTGGGGCATTAGCTCAGTTGGCTAGAGTGCTTGACTGGCAGTCAAGAGGTCATCGGTTCGACTCCGATATGCTCCACACAGGCGGGGTGCTTATTTCGTCAGATTTGATGGAATCCTTTTTTTATGTTCTTTTACACCCCTTGTTATCTGGGGAACAGGAGAGAAAAATGAGCTTATCCTGGAAGTTCGGTATTGGTCGGATTCACGATTATAACCTACTTTAAAATCCGCCGATCAAATACAAATGGCTCAGAATTAATAATTTTACATTTTTGAATATCGGGGTGGAGAGGATTTAAAACTATATTAAATTCATCCGGGATAATCACTGAGGGGACTCTTAACGCCAGAAATTCTTTTTTTTGTAAAAAAGAGGTGCCGTAATCTGTGGTTTTGCTGCTGAACGGGTAATCATCCCAACCGGGAGACAGTA
>CAYRBS010000318.1:0-3002 GCA_964422335.1 uncultured Mariniphaga sp.
ATTTACAATAAAAGCACTTTTCAGCGCCCGCTCAAAAATGGTATGTTTCCCCCACACCAATTGATCACCCAGGTGCCAGCCATGATCGCCCCAAACCACAACGATGGTATTTTCTGCCAGTCCCTGCTTCTCCAGCTCGTTCATTAATTTCCCCACCTGGGCATCGATGTAACTCACACAGGCAAAATAAGCATGACGCAATGTCCGTGCATACTCATCCGAAACCGGGCCATCGAGCGAAGCTTTTTCCTCACCCAGTTGATAACCGTTAAATTCACCGCTGCCATGCAAACTCGCCTGATGAACATTTTCGGGAATGGAAGGATTGGGCGACAAAGGAATCTCCTCTTCATTGTACATGTCCCAATACTTTTTAGGGGCGTTAAATGGCAAATGCGGTTTAAAAAAACCGACAGCAAGGAAAAAAGGTTCATCCTTTTCGCCTAACTCTCCCAGTTTATCCAAAGCTTGCCTTGCAATGAGTCCGTCTGGATACCCTGTGTCAGGCACATCAGCCATTTCGTAAGGTTTTACCTGTTTGTTTCTGCTCTGACGGTTTTCACCATCGGCGTACCCAAAAAAAGCATTCCAACCGGTCTCCCACTTTCCGGGATTCAACAACATTTCGTCCCAGCTGTGCGGCAACTCATATTCGGTTCCCACCGGATCTGTATAACCATACAACAGCCCGTCCACATAATGGCTGATTTTTCCTATTCCAACCGTATAATAGCCGTTTCTTCTCAGGTGATGAATGAACGTTTCAGGAACTTCCGTTTCCGGTTGCCCGGCAATAAAATCGCGGCAGGCAGAATTGCTCAAATGTCCTTTTGTTTTGGGTAACATGCCGGTTAGCATGCTGTACCTTGAAGCGCCGCAGGTAGGTACCGAAACAAAATGGTTGGTGAACACTGCTCCGGTTTCTGCCAGCTGATCAAGGTTGGGAGATTGGATGTGTTCATTTCCGTAACTGCCGAGCTCCGGACGAAGATCGTCGATGGAGATAAAGAGGACGTTGGGTTGTTCACCGCTTTTCTTTTCATTTGAACCGGTACCCGATGAACAGGCAAAAAAAGTGCAGAAAAGGGGGAGTAAAAAACAGAAGTTTATCGAATTCATAGATTTTCTTTATTATAGCCGCCTGATTTTTATATTTCTAAAATAAACTTTATCGTTGTGATCGGTTAGCAGGATGTGCCCGCGTTCCAATTCTCCGTAATTTTTATCATTTTTGAATTTGGTTTCTGCTTTTCTTTTCAAAAAATCTTTGCTCCCGCGTTTGTATTTTACCACCCTGATTCCATTCAACCAGTGTTCCACCCGACCATTTTTGGCAATAATTTTCCCGGTATTCCATTGTCCGTGCGGGTTCAGTTTTTTGTTTTTGGGGGCATAAAGCAGGTAGGCAGATGCTGTTGAACTGAGCCCGTCCGGGTCATCTTTTACATGAGGATTGTTGTAATCATCGATGATCTGGTATTCAGGGCCATTAAACATGGTATTTCCGTTTTCCTGATTCACCAAAGTATCTACAAAATATTTTATCCCGCTGTTAGCTGCTTCCGTCAGGTTAAATTGAAAAACCAGCTCAAAGTCGCCGTATTTCTCTTTGGTGATAATGTCGCCTCCTCCTTTTCCATCCAGGAACAACAAGTCATTTTCAATTTTCCATCCTTTTGCGGGAAAACCGGCATCTGCTTTTCCTCTCCATTTTTCAACACCGGTACCGTCAAATAAAACCTCCCATTCACCAGCCTGTTTTTCCCGGGATTCCTTTTCAACATGCTCAGCAGGCTTTTCAATTTGTGTAAATGAAAAGAGGAATACAACCGCTGCAATACTTAAATAGCTCTTCATAATTATACTTTTTTGGGTAAAATAAAGGGTTGACGATAATTTTTTGAAAACATTGAATTTGCTTCCGCATCGTTTAAAACCGTGAAGGTTTCAGGATCAATGTCTAAAGTTCGTCCCAGCCGGTACGAAATATTGGCAAGATGAATTAATGCGCAGGAATAAAATCCCTCCTCAATGGGTGCAGTCAGCATTTTGGGATCGTTCTCCCGTATGGCATCTATAAAATTTTGGTAATGATTACCCAGTCCTTTTCCTGAAACTCCGGGCTCTCTTTCTTTTCCCATAAAAGTTTGCCATCCCTCCACATCTTTCAGCATGTAACCAGTGGAACCGTAAAAAATATTCCCCACCACGTTGGCAGAGCTTGTCATGTAAGTGTTGGTCAGGTTATCTCCCGAACCCAGGTGATTTCCTTCGGGGTTGCTCATCCAGTGTCTCACTTCAAACTGCATGATTTTCTTTTTATCACCTCCGCCATCCGGATTTGGAAATTCGAACATGGCCATTTGTACATTCGGTGTTTGCTGGTCGTCGTCAAATAGCATGTGTCCGCCAATTGAGCTCACTTTACTCGGGATTTTTACACCGAGGCCCCAGCGTGCCACATCCATCTCGTGAACGCCCTGGTTGCCCATGTCGCCGTTACCGTAATCCCAGTTCCAGTGCCAGTTGTAGTGAAAACGGTTGCGGTTGAACGGTCTTTCGGGTGCGGGTCCCAGCCACATATCATAATCCACTTTGTCCATGTATGATTTGGTGAAAGGACCAATCCACGATTTACTGTTGACGGTACTGGCATATTTTTCATCTTCCTGCATGTACCCGTCGGGATATTTGCCAATGGAATCGCGCCACTTGTAACATACGCCTTTCCCCATGTAAACTTCGCCCAGCTTTCCGTCGCGCATAAACTGAACAGCCGATTGCGCCGAGGGATTGCTTCGTTGCTCCGCGCCATCCTGAACCACCACATTGTATTTTTTCGCCGCCTCTACCAGCTTTTGGCCTTCTTCGATGGTGTGGCACGACGGTTTTTCGATGCTGGCATGTTTCCCGGCCTGAATAGCCCAGATTCCGGCCAGTGCGTGCCAGTGGTTGGGCGTTACAACGGAAACCGCATCCACTGATTTATCTTCGAAAAGTTT
>CAYRBS010000319.1:0-2951 GCA_964422335.1 uncultured Mariniphaga sp.
TTTACGTACAGTTGGTAACCCGTTCAATGTTCTTTTAATTCTTCCAGCGGATCCCAAAAGTGGGAATCAAAATGAACGATCTTGTCATTTTTCACTTTTATTCCTTCGTTTTCAAGCAGCTCCTTCATGGCGTCGGGATTGTCGAAATGGTGTTTCCCGGTGAGCAATCCGTTGCGGTTCACCACCCGGTGGGCAGGAACAAATTCAGCATGGCTGTGCGAGGCATTCATGGCCCAGCCCACCATGCGGGCGGCGCCTGTGGTACCGAGGTAGTTGGCAATGGCCCCGTAGGTTGTAACCCGCCCGGCGGGAACCTGTTTTACCACTTCGTAAACTTTTTCGAAAAAATCGCTCATATTTTTATCATTTCGGGTGTTCACTCAATCTTTAATCAGGTTTAATGAAGCAATGGTATTTCGATGTTGCTGTCATTTCCCTTGCACTCCTCCCAAAACTCCGGTAGGCATCTTTTTCAATTTCAATTTCCGGCTCTTCAAAAACGGTATCGTTCAATTTAAAGGCGAGATACTTTATGTTAATCCCCCGGCTCAGCCACTGTTTCTCGTAAAACGTTTTTATCCCGAGTGTTTCATCCAAAAGCCCCGATTCGTAAAGGTTTCCGGTCTCAGCCAAAATTTCAAATTCATTTTTATGAGCCAGCGCACGGGTGTAGGTAAACTGAAAATTGCTGTCGGTTTTTAAATGGATGATCCCCCCTTTTCGCAGAAAAAATTTGTACCTGTTCAGAAAAACAGTGGACGTGAGGCGTTTGCCGGCTTTTTTCATTTGCGGATCGGGGAAAGTGAGCCAGATTTCCGCCACCTCTTCAGGCCCGAAAAACTGGCCGATGATTTCGATGTTGGTGCGCAGAAACCCCACGTTCTTCAATTTCTTTTCGAGGGCGGTTTTAGCCCCTTTCCAAATGCGCGCCCCCTTAATATCCACTCCCAGAAAATTTTTGTCCGGGTATTTCTCAGCCAGGGCAACCGCATATTCGCCTTTGCCGCAGCCAAGTTCCAAAACAACCGGATGTTCGTTTCCGAAAAAAGCGCGCGCCCATTTCCCTTTCAGGTGAAAATCGTTGTTTTTTATTGTTTTATACGGAGCCTGAACCACATGTTCAAAGGCTTTCATTTCTTCAAACTTTGCCAGCTTATTCTTGCCCACTTTTAATCCCTCTGTTTATATTTTTTTCTTTCCCCCGGAATCCCCTTTTGAAAAAAAAGAGAAGGGGCGCTATTTTTCTACCCTGAAACCAACATCATGAATTCCTTTCAGAACGTCATCGCGCATGCCCTGTTGTATTTTCACGGTATATTCCCCGCTTGCCGGAAACCGCACGTTGCGCCGGTAAACAGCCTGTTGTGTTTTCAGGCTCCCGAACCCGTCGCCCAGCCATTTCCCCGACGGGGCGGCCAGCGAAACTTCAAACGTATCTTTTTGTACCTCCCCGTGGGGGGGAATAATCTCGATAAACAGCCACAGGTTACTGTACTTATAGGTTGTTTTATTTCGTATGCTGATGATAAAATTATGGTCTTGCAAGGTATCCTCCGCCATAAAATGAAAAACAACCAGCGAGTCTTTGTGCCAGGTCGATTCGGGAACCTCCCTGAATTCCTCGAATACCCGGTTGGTATCGCACGCATAAAACCCGATTAGCATAAAAACCAGGATGATAAAAGAGATGGTTGGATTTTTCATCGGTTACGTGGTTTTCTGTTCCGGTTCCGGCCGGGTTGCTGATTGGGGTTCCGGCGTTTTTTCTTCCGTAATTTTTTCTTGGGCTGGTTAAACCGGTTGAGGTCTTCCTGGCCTACCATGTTCAGGAAGGTATCTTCATTCTTTTTAACAGCTTCCAGTCCTTCCGACAACAGTTTTTCCGGCTTTTTACCCGCCCGGTTCATTTTCTGTACTTTCTTCACCGAATCAACCGGCAAAGCAACCAGGGCCGAGGGTGCATCGCCTTTTTTCGAATACCAGTATATCCCCTTAAAAATATCGGCTTTCAGAAACTCGTAGGTTCCGAATTCGGTTTGCAGCGGAATGTTGTTTGGCGGGAAATCCCTCTGTGCATCGATGTAGGAATCGAGTTCAAAATTGAGGCAGCATTTCAGTTTTCCACATTGCCCTGCCAGTTTTTGGGGATTGAGCGAAATTTCCTGGTGGCGGGCGGCGTTGGTGGTAACCGATACAAAGTTGGCAATCCAGGTTGAGCAGCAAAGTTCCCTTCCGCAGGGGCCAATTCCACCAATTCGCCCGGCTTCCTGCCGCGCACCAATCTGCTTCATCTCCACGCGGATGTGGAACGTATCGGCCAGTATCCGGATCAGTTGCCGGAAATCGACCCTCCCGTCGGCGATGTAGTAAAAAATGGCTTTTGTACGGTCTCCCTGGTATTCCACGTCGCCAATTTTCATTTCGAGTTGCAGGTCGGCAGCAATTTTTCTCGATTCGATCATGGTTTCATATTCCATCGAAATGGCCTCTTTCCATTTTTCCACATCCTGGGGCCTGGCTTTCCGGTATATTTTGCGCAACTCACCGTTAATGGTGGTTACTTTGTGCTTTTTCATTTGTTCGGCAACCAGTTCACCGGTTAACGAAACAATGCCAATATCGTGGCCCGGGCTGGCTTCAACAGCTACCAAATCCCCTGCCTCCAGCTTCAGGTTATTTACGTTCCTGAAATAATCTTTCCGTGTATTTTTAAACCGGACCTCAGCTATACCACAGGTATCCTTGCTGCCCGCGATATCCTTCATCCAATCGGTCGCATTAAGCTTGGCACAGCAACCCATCTTCGATTTACATATCCCCCTGTCGATTGTATCCACATTTTCCATAAACAACAATTCAGCGTAATGCTTAAAACCTGAAAAAGTACATTAAATTTTCCGCATTACAATGGACAAAAATAATGATAAATAACAACTTGTTGATGAAACAAA
>CAYRBS010000320.1:0-2946 GCA_964422335.1 uncultured Mariniphaga sp.
AAAATGCTCACTGAATACCTCGAAATGCTGGAAGAAGCCAAAAAACGCGATCACCGCAAAATTGGCAAAGAGATGGAACTTTTTACCTTCTCGGAAGCAGTGGGGCAGGGCTTGCCGCTTTGGTTACCCAAAGGTGCACAGTTACGTGGGCAATTGGAAGATTTTCTGAAAAAGGTACAGAAAATGTATGGCTACGACCAGGTGATTACACCACACATTGGCGATGTAAGATTGTACAAAACTTCGGGCCATTACCAAAAATACGGGAAAGATTCGTTTCAGACCATTGCTACACCTGCCGAAGGCGAAGAGTACATGTTGAAACCCATGAACTGCCCGCATCATTGCGAAATTTACAAAGCAAAACCACACTCATATAAAGATTTACCCGTGCGTATGGCAGAATTCGGAACCGTGTACAGGTACGAGCAGAGCGGTGAGTTACACGGGCTTACAAGGGTACGTGGTTTTACGCAGGACGATGCACATATTTTTTGCCGCCCCGATCAGTTGAAAGATGAATTCAAAAAAGTGATCGACATCATTTTTATCATATTTAAAGCCCTGAGCTTTGACGATTATACTGCCCAGATTTCGCTCCGCGACCCGGATGATCCTGACAAGTATATCGGGAAAACTGAAAACTGGGACAAAGCCGAAAAGGCTATTATTGAAGCCTGCGAGGAAAAAGGGCTGAAAACCATCACTGAAAAAGGCGAAGCAGCTTTTTACGGCCCGAAACTCGATTTTATGATTAAAGATGCCCTGGGCCGCAGCTGGCAACTCGGTACAATCCAGGTAGATTACAACCTGCCCGAACGATTTAACCTGGAGTACATTGGCGCCGACGACAAACGCCACCAACCGGTTATGATCCATCGTGCGCCTTTTGGTTCGATGGAACGGTTTGTGGCGGTGTTAATTGAACATACTGCCGGAAAATTTCCTTTGTGGCTTGCATCAGAACAGGCGGTTGTCTTACCAATAAGTGAAAAGTTTAATGATTATGCCGAAAAAGTTTCAAATATTCTAAATAATTCCGATATTCGCACCGTTGTTGACGATCGTAATGAAAAGATTGGTAGAAAGATACGTGACAACGAGTTGAAAAGAGTACCCTATATGTTGATTGTGGGCGAAAAGGAACAAGACACGGAAACCGTTTCAGTACGCCGCCAGGGAGAAGGGGACATAGGGTCGAAAAAAGTCAGTGAATTTGCTGACTATGTTGCAACAGAAGTTAAAAATCAATTATCCGGATTGTATAACTAACTAAATAATAGGAGGACATAACAATAGCTATTAAAAGAAGAGGATCCGGCCGACCTTTCAGGAGAAGGGAACAAGGGCCGCAACACAGAATTAACAGACTTATTACAGCGCCACAGGTTAGGTTGGTTGGAGAGAATATCGAAAACCAGGGGGTATATCCCCTCAGGGAAGCGCTGAAGATGGCCGACGAGTTGGAATTGGATCTGGTGGAAATTTCACCCAAAGCGGAACCCCCGGTTTGTAAAATAATTGACTATTCCAAGTTCCTTTACCAACAGAAAAAGAAACAAAAGGAAATGAAGGCCAAAGCGGTGAAAATTGTTGTGAAGGAAATCCGCTTCGGACCCCAAACGGATGAACACGACTTCGAATTTAAACTGAGGCACGCCGAAAAGTTCCTGAAAGACGGGGCAAAGGTGAAAGCCTTCGTGTTTTTTAAAGGAAGGTCGATTTTGTTTAAAGAACAGGGGGAAATACTTCTGCTTCGGCTGGCCACGGAACTTGAAGACTTGGGAACCGTAGAGCAAATGCCCAAACTGGAAGGTAAACGAATGACAATGATGATTACACCTAAAAAGAAATAATACAGTTCTTTGATAACATTTTAACAAAGTAGGATTATGCCAAAAATGAAAACAAATTCCGGCGCCAAAAAACGTTTCAGGCTCACCGGAACAGGGAAAATTAAAAGGAAACATGCCTACAAAAGCCATATTTTGACTAAAAAAAGTACAAAACGTAAACGTAATCTCACGTATTGGACTACTATTGACAAGACCAATGAGAACAACGTGAAGCTTTTGTTGAACATGAAATAGTGTTTATTTCATATTTCCTTTAAAAATTTAAAAGAGTAATTAACCAGGTTAATGTGCTTTAAAGTGTTTTGTCCGCCAATCCGCGGACGGGGACGCCGCTAACCAAAAAAGTAAAAAGTATGCCAAGAAGTGTAAATAATGCAGCATCACGTGCCCGGAGGAAAAAAATCCTGAAAAGGACAAAAGGTTATTTCGGAGCGCGTAAAAATGTTTGGACCGTCGCAAAAAATACCTACGAAAAAGGATTGCAGTATGCATACCGCGACAGGAAAACCAAAAAACGCAATTTCCGTGCATTGTGGATTCAGCGGATTAACGCCGCCGCCCGGATAGAAGGGTTGTCGTATTCACAGTTTATGGGATTGTTGAAGAAAAACGATATTGAAATCAACAGGAAAGTACTGGCCGATTTGGCCATGAACCAGCCTGAAGCGTTCAAAGCTATCGTTGAAAAAGTAAAATAAAATAACGGACTGTATTAATTAGGTGAAATAGAAAAAACCCGGGGACTACCCGGGTTTTTTTGTGGGTGGATACGGCGATTACAAATCGTTGGTTTTAAAAATATGTGGTTGTGCCACAGGCATCGCTTCGTGGCAAATCGTGCCACCCGGTTACCACACCGATTTCAAACTCCCGCCATCCACCACCAAACTGGCGCCGGTGATATACGAAGCAGCATCCGAAAGTAAAAACGCACCGGCCTTTCCAAATTCCTCAGTGGTACCATACCTCCCGAGCGGAATATTTGCTTCATTTTTTTGTTTGACTTCAGAAACGGGAATCCCCGATTTTTCAGCCATATTTTTGTCCAGCGCTTTTACGCGATCAGTATCGATGCGGCCGGGGATGAGGT
>CAYRBS010000321.1:0-2942 GCA_964422335.1 uncultured Mariniphaga sp.
TTCTGAATGGTTAACCAATTTCCATGAGCACATCGTCCTGCATTACGGTGTCGCCCACGTTTACTTTAATCGATAAAATTTCGCCTCCCTTGGTGGTTTGCACCTGGTTTTCCATTTTCATGGCTTCCATAATCAGTACATTCTGGCCTTCGGTAACCATATCGCCTACCGAAACATTCAGTTTAAGGATGGTGCCGGGGAGCGGTGCGTTTACACTGTGTTTGCCCGTGCTTTCTTTCTTTTTAATTTGTCCTTCCCCCGGCAGCTTTTCAAGTGGTTTTCTTATTATCCGCGGGGTTTTTGAGGTTTTAATTTCGTTATGAACTACTACTTCGTACAAGGTGCCGTTTACATCCACTTCGGCAATGTTGTCTTCCAAATCCTTAATGTGAACGTCGTAATTGTTCCCGCTGATGGTGAATTTATATTTCTTCATTTGTAATTTTTTTGAGTCATATATATCATTCTCAAATTAGTATCGTTATGACCCCCTGTTATCCCTCGCTGGCTGGCATGGATTTGTTTCTCTCCGCCAGCTGGCGGAAGATTAAGAGGGGTCTAATTTTTCGGCCAGTTCTGGGTTACACTGTATATTTTGGAACTCCAGGGTGAATAGGCTTTTCGTACATGTTTAATAGTAACCACGTTGCTTTCTTCGTCGTGCAGTTCGTTAAAATAAAGGTGCAGTGCCAGGCTGATGGCTGCAGTTACGTTTCCTTCGAGGTGCAATTCGGTTTCTTTTGCTGGTTTTTCCGTTTCGCTGTGGCCCTTTTTCTTTTTGATTTTCATGTTGATAATTTTTGGCAACCTTGAAAACACAATAAATAAAAGGGTTAATGAAAAGAGCACAATTCCAAAACCGACAATGGCCACGGTAAAGCCAAAATCAAACGATTCAGCAAGCAGTAAAAAAAGAAGGTTCATGGCATAATTGTTTTTAAAGTGGAATATTTGAATGTTTTTTAGGCGGATTCACCAGCTTTTTGGTAGCCAGGCTTTGCAAGCCACGGATAATCCGGAAACGGGTATTTCGCGGTTCAATAATGTCGTCGATGTAGCCCAGAGCCGCCGCCTGGTAAGGGTTGGCAAATTTTTCTTTGTACTCCTCTTCGTGAGTGGCAATAAACCGGGCCCTTTCTTCGGGGTCCTCAATTTCAGCCATTTTGCGGCCATGCAGTACTTCCACCGCGCCGGATGCCCCCATTACAGCAATCTCCGCAGTGGGCCACGCGTAGTTCAGGTCGCCGCGCAACTGTTTGCACGACATTACATCGTGTGCTCCCCCGTACGACTTACGCAGGGTGATTGTTATTTTTGGCACGGTAGCCTCGCCGTATGCAAACATGAGTTTTGCCCCGTGAGTAATGATTCCGCCATATTCCTGCTTACTTCCGGGAAGGAACCCGGGAACATCTACCAGGGTGATAATGGGAATGTTAAAGCTGTCGCAGAACCGGACAAACCGGGCTGCTTTGCGCGAGGCTTCTATGTCGAGCACACCGGCAAGATAGTTGGGCTGGTTGGCGACAATACCCACCGGCTGGCCATCGAATTTGGCGAACCCGACTACAATATTTTTCGCATAGTTCCTGTGAATTTCAAGGAATTCAGCATAATCAGCAATACTGGTGATGATGTCGGTTACATCGTAAGGTTGATTGGGATTTTCAGGAATAATTTCATTCAGGAAATCATCCATTCGTTCAATCGGATCCGAATTTTCGGTTGTGATCGGATCTTCCAGGTTGTTTTGGGGCAAGAAGCTCAAAAGTTTCCGTAGCAGCAGAAGGCTCTCTTTTTCATTTTCTGCCAGAAAGTGTGCCACCCCCGATTTGGAGGCATGAATTTTTCCGCCCCCGAGGTCTTCAACCGAAATGTCTTCCCCCGTTACTGATTTTACTACTTTGGGGCCGGTAACAAACATATAGGAGTTTTGCTCGGTCATCATAATAAAATCGGTGAGGGCGGGTGAATAAACGGCGCCACCGGCACAAGGGCCAAAAATGGCCGAAATTTGGGGAATCACACCGGATGCCAGGATGTTGCGTTCGAAAATTTCGGCGTAACCTGCCAGCGAGGTAACTCCTTCCTGTATGCGTGCGCCCCCCGAATCGTTAATGCCGATAATGGGTGCTCCGGCTTTCATGGCCATGTCCATCACCTTACAGATTTTCTGGGCAAAAGTTTCCGACAGTGAACCGCCGAAAACGGTAAAATCCTGTGAGAAAACATACACCACGCGGCCATCGATGGTTCCGTGGCCGGTAACCACTCCGTCGCCCAGGAATTTCTTTTTTTCCATGCCGAAGTTGGTGCATCGGTGGGTCACAAACATGTCGAATTCTTCAAAACTCCCTTCGTCCAGAAGTAACTCGATACGTTCGCGGGCTGAAAATTTTCCTTTACGATGTTGGGCTTCAATGCGTTTGACCCCGCCTCCGAGTTTCGCCTCGGCACGTAGATCAATCAGCTTTTTAACTTTATCTTTTGTACTCATGTTGTAAAACCGGTTATGTTGATTTGGTTATTCGTTGCTGCAAATTTCGGTTAAAACCCCAAGGGTAGATTTGGGGTGAAGGAACCCGATATTCAATCCTTCGGCGCCTTTCCGGGCTTTTTTGTCGATAAGCCTGACCCCTTTTTCTTCCAGTTCATTTAACGATTCATCCACATTGTCAACTGCATAGGCGATGTGGTGAACGCCGGGTCCTTTTTTCTCCAGGAACTTTCCAATCGGCCCTTCCTGGTCGGTTGATTCCAGCAGTTCAATCTTTGTTTGTCCGACTTTAAAAAACGCAGTTTTAACTTTTTGATCCTTTACTTCCTCGATGGCGTAACATTTTAAGCCAAGCATGTTTTCGTAGAATGGAATTGCCTCTTCGAGGCTGTTTACTGCAATACCAATGTGTTCTATATGTGATATACTCATCTTGTTAATTATT
>CAYRBS010000322.1:0-2938 GCA_964422335.1 uncultured Mariniphaga sp.
CCCACCGGATAGGTTCCGCCGGCATCGCCGCCGCCTGCGGGATTAAAATCGTTGGTGATGGTTACATCGGAACAGTCGTCGGTGGCTGAGGCAATCAGCCCGGTAATGGCTGCACCACAGGTTCCGGCATCTGCGGTCACGCTGATATCAGCCGGACAATCATCAAAAACCGGCGGTTCGGTATCTTCAACAATTACGGACTGGGTTTGGGTGGTGGTTTCAGTTCCGTCATCATAGGTCCAGGTAACGGTATGTGTTCCCTGCGTGGTATAAGTTAAATCATCGGTTGTGGTACCTTCTATCGGATCCCCGCAACTGGATGAAGCCGTTGGTTTGGTGGTGATGGTTGCCGAACACTGGCCTGTTACGGTAGGCAGGTTATCAACCGTCGGGGAGGGAGGACCTTCACTGGTAATATGAACTTCCTGGATTTGTTCACTGGTATTTCCGTTTCCATCGTCGTATGTCCAGGTAATGGAATATTCGCCTACTTCGGTAAAACTCACCGGATCGGATGTTGTGCCCTCAATGATGCCGGAACAGTTATCGGTGGCTGTGGGTGGATTCACCACGGTTTCTTCACATACATCGCCGTAAACATCGGGTAAATCAGCATTGTCGGGAACAGGAGCTTCATCGTCGGTAATGGTAACATCCACGGTGCAGGTGGTTTCATTTCCGGCAGCATCGGTGGCGGTGAAGGTAACGGTGGTTGTTCCAACCGGGTAGTCATCACTGGCATCTGACTTGCCGTTATAATCGTTGGAGATGGTTACTTCTGAACAGTTGTCTGAAGAATTGGTGGGTTCCAGAATGATAAATGCTTCGCATTTGCCGGGATCAGCCGTTTGAACTATTTCTCCCGGACAAGTGATAACAGGGGCTTCTTCATCGGTGATGGTAACTTCCATGGAACATGTGGCTTTGTTTCCGGCCTCGTCGGTAGCTGTAAAAGTAACGGTTGTAGTTCCCACCGGATAGAGGCCGCTGGCATCGTCCCCGCCATCATTGTGACTGTTGGTAATGGAGCCTCCGTCGCAATTATCTGTAAATGAAGCGGTTAATCCGGAAACGGTTGCTTCACAGCTTCCGGCGTCCACTTCCTGCACTACATCTTGCGGGCAGGTAATCACCGGGTCCTGGTTGTCGCGAACGGTAACATCCACAGAACATTCACTTATGTTTCCGTAAGCATCGGTAGCCGTAAAAGTAACGGTTGTAGTTCCTATGGAGTAGGTACCGCTGGCATCGGCGCCGCCATCGTTAAAGCTGTTTTCAACCACCACACCCGGGCAGTTATCGTTGATGTTGGCCACCACCTGCACTTCGGCTTCGCAGGAACCGGATGCTGCATTAGCGGTAATGTCTGACGGGCAATTGATTTCCGGACTTTCCTCGTCTGTAACGGTTACAATAATCGAACAGGTCGTTTCATTGCCGGCGGCATCGGTTACGGTGTAAGTTACTTCGGTATCTCCAACGGGATACACGTCGCTTGCATTGGCGCCGCCATTGTTGTAATCGTTGGTAATGGAACCACCAGGGCAGTTGTCGGAGAATGTAGCTTCGGGGATAGTAACACTGGCATCGCACCGGCCTGCCGTTGTCGTTTCTGAAATGTTACCGGGACAGGTAATAACAGGAACTTCATTGTCCGTAACAATAATTTCCTGTTTACAGGTTTTGGAGTTTCCGGCTTCATCTTCCACTGTCCAGGTTACCGTATGGCTGCCCGGCGTTAACTGGCCATCGGGAAATTTTGTATTGAAGTTACTGGTAACAGCAAGGTCATTTGCAGCAGTGCAGTTGTCTGATACAGTTGGCGTGCCCAGATCTGCCTCGGTTAATGTGGCAAAACATTCGCTTTCATCTGTCACTATATCAGTTAAATCAACCGGGCATGTAATTTCAGGCTTTTCATTATCCTCGACGGTTACTGTAAAAGAACATTCCGCGCTTTGGTTGCCGGCTTCATCCGTTGCGGTATAGGTAACTTCGGTTGTTCCGACCGGGAAGCGTGTGTCGGGATTGTGGGATTTGACCCAGACCAGATCGCCTTCATCCGTACAGTTATCGGTGGCAGTTGGTTCGGTCCAGGTTACTGTGGCCCCGCAATCGCCCGCTTCATTGTTCTGGGTAATATTACCCGGACAGCCGGAAATTTCGGGCGCCGTATTATCGGGCTCTGTTTCTACGGTTACATCGGTATTTATTGTACAGTCGTTTTCATCGGTGGCGGTAATGGTGTAGGTTTGGGCAGTTAGTCCGGTGAAAGTTCCGTCGGGAGACTGAGTGCCTTCGTTCGGGCTTATGGAATAGGTTATGGTACCGGTGCCTCCGCTTGCCGTGATGATAATTTCACCGTCTGCTTCGCCAGCACAAGATACATCGGTGACGGAGGGCTCGGAGAAAGATAATGGATCGGGTTCGGTGATAGTGACGGATTCAGTATCAGTACAACCGTTGTCATCGGTTACCGTTACGGAGTAATCTCCTGCAGAAAGGTTGCTGAAAGTACCTGAAGTTTGAGCGGTTCCACCGTCGAGGCTGTATTGAAGCGTTCCCGTTCCTCCACTTGCAGTAACGGTAATTTGTCCGTCGCTGCCTCCGTTACAACTAACATCATTGTCAACGGTAGCAGAAGCAGTAATTGCATTTGGTTCAGAAACAGTAACTTCGTTTGTAACTGCAGTACAACTGTTTTCATCGGTTACCGTTATGGTGTAATCTCCTGCAGCGAGGTCGCTGAAAGTACCTGAATTCTGGTAATTGGTTCCACCGTCAATGCTGTATTGAAATGTTTCCGTTCCTCCACTTGCAGTAACGGTAATTTGTCCGTCGCTGCCTCCGTTACAACTAACATCATTGTCAACGGTAGCAGAAGCAGTAATTGCATTTGGTTCAGAAACAGTAACTTCGTTTGTAACTGCAGTACAAC
>CAYRBS010000323.1:0-2936 GCA_964422335.1 uncultured Mariniphaga sp.
TTTGCAATGAATTGTTTTTACGCTTATTTTTCAGAAATCCGCCGGGAAGGATTAATCTCCGGGCCGGTCAACATACAACTGGGCAGTTCCCACTTTTACCACTACAATTTCTTCGCCGCGGTCGATGAACCCGCTTTCGGTCATGGCATCGTAAACTTCGCCTTCAATTAAAACTTTTCCGCCTGGGCGGAGCACCGTCTGGGCAGTTCCGGTTTTCCCTTTCAGTTCCAAAAACGACGATTCTACATTTAAATAGCCGTCACTCACTTCCTGTACCGTATTAAGCGCAAAGTTTTTAAACGGACCGGTTTTGGCAGTGAAAACTTTTCTGCCGAGGTAAAGCGACAAAATAAATCCGCCAAAAATTCCAACTACAACGGTCATAATAGCCACCCCAAGTTTTTGGGTGTTCACCGGAGCAAAATCGAAAACTACATTGTCGATCAGACTTAAAACGAGGCCCACAAAAACCATCAGGACTCCGAGAATTCCTGCCACACCCAATCCCGGAATCACAAATATCTCAATGGCAATCAGAATAAGCCCGGAAACAAAAACAAGTATTTCCCAGTGGGCCGCCAATCCTTCGAGGTAGAGCGGTGCAAAGTAAAGTAATGCCGCCAGAATGGCAACACCCAGCGGGAATCCCACCCCGGGCGTTTGCATTTCAAAATAAATTCCACCAATTATGGCCATAATCAGCAAACCGGAAATCATCGGATGCACAAGAAAACCAATTATCTTCTCAATAAAAGAAGGCTGGTATTCAACAATTCTGTATTCTTCAATTCCCACTTTCTGCAACACTTCCGGAATATTATCCACAATTCCTTCGCAGAATCCAAATTCAACGGCTTCGGATGAGGTAAAAGTCAGCACCTTCCCGGTATCGATAATCCCTTCAATGTACACCGACGGATCGACCATTGCCTCCGCAATTCTGGGATCGCGGCGCCATTCATAAATCGTATCATTTCCCTCAACAACCGCTTTTTTCCCTTTCGATTCGGCAGTAGCCCGCATAGTGGAGCGCATGTAACTCTGATATTTATCGGGCATTGCCTGCCCGGTTTGGTCCACCACTGTTGCCGCCCCGATACTTCCCCCCGATCGCATGTAAATACTGTCGCTGGCAATAGAAATAAGCGCACCCGCCGAGGCTGCATTGTTATCGATAAAAACATATACAGGAATGGGGCTTTGCATAATTTTGGTACGGATGGAATCGGCATCCAGCACCGTTCCGCCATACGTGTTCATGTGTATCAGGAAAACATCGGCGCCGAGCGTATCGGCCGCTTCAAAAGCCTGTAGGGTCTGCCTCCAGGTGGAAGGTGTAATTTCTTTTTTAATATTCAGTTTATAAACCAGTTTTTCGCCGTTTTCTTCCGAAGCTGCAACGAAAAAGGAAGAAAAAACCAGTAAAAGAATGTGTATAAAATAGATTTTTTTCATGGTTGTTGTACCTCTCTCTGAAATTTGTAAAAACATTCTCCCTGCCCACAGGTCTGGCAGCGAAGTTATAAATAAATCTGTCACGATAGATTAAAAATTATCAATCGCGGGGAAAAAACCTAATTCGGCTAAATTACTAACTTTGCCCTGCATTTTAAGAACATAATAATGAATTGGAATACTTTAACGGCCATTTCCCCGGTTGACGGGCGGTACCAAAGCAAAGTAGATAATCTTTGGAAATATTTCAGTGAATTTGCCCTGATAAAATACCGGGTATTTGTTGAGATAGAATATTTTGTGGCGCTGTGTGAATTACCGGTGCCCCAACTGAAAAATATTTCAAAAAATCAACTCAACGATTTACGAAAAATCCACCAGCAATTTTCGGTTGAAAATGCCGCAAGAGTGAAAGAAATAGAAAGCGTTACCAACCACGATGTAAAAGCCGTGGAATACTTCCTTAAAGAGGAGTTCGACAAAATCGGGCTGGGCAAATTCAAAGAGTTCATTCATTTTGGCCTTACCTCGCAGGATGCCAACAACACGGCCATGCCCAAATCGATTCACGATGCGCTGGATGCCGAATATTATCCGCTTTTGCAGGAGCTGGTTAAAAAACTGGAAGAACTGGCGGAAAATTGGAAGGATGTGCCGATGCTTGCAAAAACCCACGGGCAACCGGCTTCCCCCACCAAACTGGGAAAAGAAATGAAAGTTTTTATCGAGCGGATTCAAATTCAGCTGGAGCAATTGAAAGCCTTGCCCTGCCATGCCAAATTTGGCGGCGCCACCGGCAATTTCAACGCCCATTTTGCAGCTTACCCTGAAATCGACTGGCAGCAGTTTGCCAATCATTTCTGTGAGGAAAAACTGGGGCTGCAACGCTCGCAATACACCACCCAGATTGCCCATTACGACAATTACGGAGCCATTTTCGATGCCATGAAACGCATCAACAACATTGTGCTCGACCTCGACCGCGATATGTGGAGTTACATTTCCATGAACTACTTCAAGCAAAAAATTAAAAAAGGCGAAGTGGGTTCTTCCACCATGCCACACAAAGTAAACCCCATCGACTTTGAAAATTCGGAAGGGAACATTGGCATTGCCAACGCGGGTTTTGAACAGCTTGCATCCAAACTGCCGGTTTCGCGGTTGCAGCGCGACCTCACAGATTCTACCGTCACCCGTTTTATCGGGGTGCCTTTCGGGCATACCCTTATCGCCCTGAAATCGACCCTGAAAGGACTGGGCAAGCTTTTGCTGAACCAGCCGGCTATTGAAAAAGATTTGGAAGAAAACTGGGCCGTGGTAGCCGAAGCCATTCAAACCATTTTACGGCGGGAATTTTTCCCCAATCCGTACGAAGCGCTGAAAGATTTAACCCGTAAAAATGAAGTGATTAACAAACAGGCCATCCATCATTTTATCGATGAGCTGGACGTTAATGAGCAAGTGAAAAAAGAGCTGAAAAA
>CAYRBS010000324.1:0-2936 GCA_964422335.1 uncultured Mariniphaga sp.
ATTCCAAGTGAGAAAGCTATGGTAAGCCCGTAGTTTGTAATGGGAACCCCGGCCTGGCGGGCTTTCATAATGCGGCTGAGCATAGCACGACGGTTCCACATGCAAGCCCCGCAGTGAATAATGATTTTATATTCTGAAATGTTTTCAGGAAAGTCGTGTCCGCGGATGCTGTCGATTTCAAGTTTTCCTCCAACATACTGCGTAAGCCAGCGGGGAATTTTTACCGTTCCAATGTCTTCGCCAATTGGGTGGTGCGAACAAGCTTCGGCAATTAAAACTTTATCTCCTGTTTTCAGGTGGTCGATGGCCATGGCGCCACGCACCATTTCGGGTAAATCGCCCTGAAAACGTGCAAAAAGTATAGAAAAGGAGGTCAAAGGAATTTCGGGAGGTGTATCGGCAGCAACTTTTAAAAAAGCCTGCGAATCGGTTACCACCAGTTTGGGAGGCCTGTTCAATCTCGACAAAGCTTCGCGCAGTTCCCGCTCTTTTACTACCATGCAAAACGAGTCGTTGTCGAGCAAATCGCGGATGCTTTGCACTTGTGGCAGAATGAGCCGTCCTTTGGGGGCTTCTTTGTCAATTGGTACAACTAAAACGGCTGCCTCGCCCGGGCCAACCAAATCGGCCAGAATACTAGGGCGATTGATAAAGTCTGCCGGCGCCGATTGCAGCAATAATTGCCGGAGGTCTAAAATACCTGTTCCTTCAGTTGCCGAAGTAAAAACGTATTTGATTTTCAGGTTATCCAGATCGGAGGTGATATCAATATTTTCAGGGTATTTATCAATTTTATTGAAAACGATGATGAACGGGATTTCCCTTGTTTTGAATTCTTCCATCACCTGCAATTCGTAATTGCCCCATTCAGAAAAGTTGGTGATAACAACTCCCAGGTCGGTGCGGTCAAAAACAGCCCGTGTTTTACTCACGCGTTTGTCGCCCAAATCTCCTGTGTCATCAATTCCGGCAGTGTCAATAAACAAAACCGGTCCGAGGGGCAACAGTTCCATGGGTTTTTCCACCGGATCGGTGGTAGTTCCCGCCACTTCGGAAACAATAGAAACATCCTGTTGGGTCAATGCATTCAGGATGCTCGATTTCCCGGCATTCCTGCGTCCGAAAATACCAATGTGTAAACGAAATGTTTTTGGTGCCCTCATTTTTTGAAATTAGGGAGGGAAAGTACAAATTCCGCCGGGTTTTGCCAATTAAAACATAAAAAAAGCCGCTGGTTAAGCGGCTCTTTTTGGTTGAAATTTTATTTTCAAAATTTTATTCGTCAACTGATGCAGTTTTTGCTTTATCTGCACAGCCTTCTTTTTTAGCGGCAGTTTTTTCTCCGGAGCATCCTTCTGCTTTTGCAGCTGTTTTTGCTTCCGAGCAACCATCCGCTTTTGCTTCAGCCTTAGCTTCGCCGTCTGAACAACCGTCCGCTTTGGCTTCAGCTTTTGCTTCACCATCTGAACAGCCTTCACCTTTTGCTTCAGAATCGGAGGCTTTTTCAGTTTTGCTGTCGTCAGCTTCAGCTACGACTGTTACTTTTGCTTTTTCTTTTTCGTCTTCTTTTTCATTTGCCGCTGAAACCGACAAACCATAAGCCATAACCAATGCTAATACAAATACTACTTTTTTCATGATTTTCAAATTTTTGAGTTATACACTATTAATAATTATTGAGTTTCTTTATAATTTAGATTCAATATTAATAACAATCTGAATACTGTCCAAACAAATATTAATATTTTTTTATCTTTTATTGAAAAATGTTTGTAATTATCTGGTAATTAGAGATGAATATTTGAGAATTATTTTTCGATATTAACTCCCTAATTTGCTTACAGCTTCCGGAGTTGTCAAATCTTCAAATTCTTTGTTCGAAATTACACCCGATTTTACTGCTGCCTCTTTTATGGAAATGTTTTCATTTTTTGCCAGCCCGATAATTTGGGTGGCTTTTGAATAACCAGTTTTTGAAATTAATGCGGTTATAGTGGCAGTGGAATTTTCCACATTTTTTTTACAAATTTCAGGATTGGCAGTGATTTCTGAAACACAATTTTCTTTGAATATCTTACATGCATTGTTGAGCAAAGATAAATTTTCAAGCAATGTGTGTGCAATAAGCGGCATAAACTGGTTCAGTTCGAGGTTGCCCGCGCTGCATGCCTGGGTAAGTGTCTGGTCATTTCCAAAAACAGTTAATACCGCCTGGGCCACTGCTTCAGGAATTACCGGGTTCACTTTGCCGGGCATGATTGATGAACCAGCCTGTCGTGCCGGGAGGTTGATTTCGTTGAAACCCGCATCGGGACCGCTGCTCATCAGGCGTAAGTCGTTACTGATTTTATAGAGGTTGGAAGCACACGCTTTTAAAATCCCTGAAACTTCCACAAAAACATCGGTGTTTTGAGTCCCGTCGATGAGGTTTTCATTTCTTGCCAGTCCGATTCCGGTGTTTTCACGCAACCGATCGGTTACTCTGAAAATAAATTTTCTGGGAGCTCCCAGTCCTGTCCCGATAGCGGTTCCGCCAAGATTCACCACACGTAATCGTTCTTCGCATTTGTAAATACGCCAGCGGTCGCGGTTGAACGCTTCGGCATAGGCGCTCATCTCGCGGCCCAGCGTGGTTAAAACGGCATCCTGCAACTGGGTGCGGCCAATCTTAACAATGTGCGCAAATTCTTTCTCTTTTTGCTGAAACGCATCCTGAAGTTCGAGCACACTTTGCTCCAGTAATCGCAGCAATCGAATGGCCGCCACTTTGAGCGCTGTCGGATAAGTATCGTTGGTAGATTGGTGCAGGTTGATGTCGTCTAACGGTGAAACAACACCGTAGTTGCCTGGCGTTTCACCAAGAATCAGCAACGCCCGGTTGGCAATCACTTCGTTTATATTCATATTGGTGGAAGTTCCGGCGCCTCCCTGCAAAG
>CAYRBS010000325.1:0-2935 GCA_964422335.1 uncultured Mariniphaga sp.
GTGGCTTCGCCGCCATCAAGGGCCTGGTGGTTGTAAGTGAGCGACAATCCAATCATGGGAACAAACCCGTAAACGCCTTCTTCAACTTCTTTTGGACGCGGAACGATGGTGCATACTCCCAAAATAGCTGTTTGCGGCAAATTAATAACGGGCGTAAACATTTCCACTCCATAATTACCCAGATTGGAAACCGTAAAAGTGGCAGCTTCCGGGTTCAGTAAATCGGGATTGACATTCCCGTTGCGGGCTTGTGCAGCCAACTGTTGCAACTGGTACGAAAGACCGGTAACAGAGAGGTCGTCGGCATTTTGCAATGCCGGCACCATCAGGCCGCGTTCGGTATCCACTGCCAGGCCGAGGTGCACTTTTTTGAACCATTTCATTTTATCGCCCAGGTAGTGCGTATTTGCCTGCGGAAATTTCTCCAGTGCACGGATAACAGCAAAGCAAACCAAATCGTTAATGGTTACATTCTGCGAAACTTTCCCTTCAGAATAGGCTTCTTTGTAATTTTTGCGCAATTTCAGTAATTGCCGTGCATCGGCACTGAGGTGGTGGGTTAGTTGTGCTGAATTTTGCAGCGACTGGTGCATGGCTGTGGCAATCAGTTTCCGGATGTTGGGAATCGATTTTATTTCAAAATCGTCGCCCGATTGCAGCACCTGTGCTTTTGGAGCAGCAGGCCGGGCAGCAGTTTGAGCCTGTGCTATTGGTTGGCTGGCTTCCGGCTTTTCTTCCTGTTTTTCGGCTGCCTCCACATCGCGGGCAATGATGCGGCCACGGGGCCCGGAACCTTTCAATTCCCGGATATTTACACCCAGCTTTTCAGCCATGTTTTTGGCCAGGGGTGAAATGCGGATTCGTTTTCCCGAAGCATTTTCCTCCTCATCAAATTCCTCTGCTTTCGGGGTTGCCTCTTCCGTTTCTTCCGTTTCAGGTTTGTCCGCTTTTGCAACCGGGGCAGCTCCTTCTCCGGGAATGAACTCATCCACCGGCTCGCCTTTTTTGCCAATAACAGCCACATTGGTGAGTACCGGCACTTCGTCACCTTCTTCAAAAAAGGTGGACAGTAAAATGCCATCTGCTTTGGCTTCTTCCTCAAACGAGGCTTTATCGGTTTCGTAAGAGAAAAGCAAATCGCCCTCGCTTACTTCCTCCCCCACCGACTTGTACCATTGGCCCATAATGCAGGATTCAACAGACTGGCCCTGGCGGGGCATTAATACAGGTATTGCCATTTTTTCTTTATTTTAACTATTTTGTTTGACTTGTAAATACAAATTATATAAATCTATCTATTTTTATTTCCCGCTAAGCGTTGTTATTTATAAGATATAAAATTCGATGGGGTAAAATTAAAAATAATAACTTGTAAATACAAGTTGCAGCAATCTTTTAAATAATTTTTTAACTTTGAGGCATGATGGGTAACATACCGCAATACCGGAAATTGTACGAAATACTTCGGAAACAGATTCTCTCGGGTGTTTATGAAGAGCAAAGTTTACTGCCTTCGGAGAATGAGCTGTGTGCCGTGCATGGAATGACCCGGCCCACGGTACGGCATGCCCTGGACTCGCTGGTGAAAGACGGACTCATACTGAAAAAACAGGGAAAAGGCAGCATTGTGCGTAAACCTCCGCAGAATATCGGGATTTTATCCATTGCAGGAACCGCATCGGCAGTTGGGGTACGTTACCTGAAAACCGAAATTCTGCAAAAGCCCACCATTCGGCCCTGGCCTGAAACGTTTGCTTTTGATTTGTCGGAAATGGAAAAAGAGTCGGGCTGTATTTACATGGAGCGGTTACGCTATGTGGAAAACAAACCGGTTTTTTACGACATTAACCACCTGCCCAACCTGAACCTTCCACGTTTTACCAAACGTTCGTTCGAAAACAAATCATTGTTCGAAGTTTTACGCAAACACTATCATATAGAAATACTGGGAGGAGAACAGCAACTAAAAGCCATTATTCCCGGCTCCAACATAAAAAAACTGTTGCGCCTGAAAAGCGGACAACCGGTACTTTACATCGAACGGAAACTCACTACGAATAGAGAGGGATTTAACATTTATTCCACTATTTATTTCAATTCGGAAGAACATTCGATTTTCGGAAACTTTTAACCATTTTTCTGACATAAAATTTTTGTCTCATTTTATTAAATCCTACTTTTGCCCGAATTTTAGTTTTATAACTGAATATCAACAAACAAAAGTTGAACAGGATTCGAATGGCAAATCTCTTTTAAAATTTAGAAAAAGTTTGCCATTTATTGTGGAATAAAACAATTAAATTTTGGGAAACAAAGCTGAAGTAACAGACATAAAAGAACCGGTCAATATCAGGGGCGAACGTGCCACCTTCGAAAATGAAAAATACGGCGACCACCCGCGTAACACTTTCGATATTTGGCTGGCTGAATCGGAAACACCCACTCCACTTGTTATTTACATCCACGGCGGAGGTTTTGTGGGAGGCGACAAATCGAAGTACTTTGAGTCCGAAGACCTCGTGCGTTTTTTAGATGCCGGCGTTTCTGTGGCCACCATCAATTACCGGTTTATGACGGAAGCTCCGTTTGGAATTAAAGCCAGCTTCAACGATTCAAAAAGATGCCTGCAATACATTCGTCACCACGCCTCAAAATACAATGTTGACAAAACCCGGATTGCCTGCTCGGGAGGTTCTGCGGGTGCCGGCACTGCTTTGTGGCTGGCTTTCAACAACGACATGGCCGACTTACAAAATGCCGACCCGGTACTGCACGAATCAACCCGGTTAACCTGTGCAGGTGCGTTTGCCACCCAATCAACCTACGATATTTTTCAATGGGAACAAATCGTGGGAGTTTCTATGTCGGATACCCCTGAAAAACTTAACGATATTGCCATAGCTTTTGGCCTTCAATCTGTTAACGGCACCAACTT
>CAYRBS010000326.1:0-2930 GCA_964422335.1 uncultured Mariniphaga sp.
CTTGATTTTTTGTTGAAAAATAATGGCTGAACCAGTCGCTGAATATTTTCGCAGGGAAAAGCAAACTGCTATCTTTGTTTCCCAATGGCAGAGCCAAAAAAATATGTAGAAACGCCCTTGATGAAGCAGTATTTCAAGATTAAGGGCAAGCACCCTGATGCAGTTTTGCTGTTCAGGGTAGGCGACTTTTACGAAACGTTTGGCGAAGATGCTATAAAAACCGCCGAAATTTTAGGGATTACCCTCACGCGTCGGGCAAACGGGGCCGCCAGTTATGTGGAGCTGGCCGGGTTTCCGCACCATGCGCTCGACACCTACCTGCCCAAGCTGGTGCGTGCCGGACAGCGGGTAGCCATTTGCGAGCAACTGGAAGACCCCAAGCTGACCAAAAAAATAGTAAAACGCGGCATTACCGAACTGGTTACCCCCGGAGTTTCCATCAACGAAAACATCCTTGAAAACCGCGAAAACAACTTCCTGGCCTCGGTTCATTTCGATAAAAAAATGGCGGGGGTAGCATTTATGGATATTTCAACCGGCGAGTTTTTAACCGCCGAAGGGAACTACGAGTACATCGATAAACTGTTGAGCTCTTTCCAGCCAAAAGAGGTGTTGTTCCAGCGGGGGCGCGGGCAGGAATTTACTGAGATTTTCGGCAATAAATATTACACATACAACCTCGACGACTGGGTTTACACCAGCGATGCAGCCTCCGACCGGCTGACCCGGCATTTTGAAACCACCTCGCTGAAGGGATACGGAATTCAAAACCTGCCACTGGCTGTCATCGCATCGGGGGCCGTTTTGCATTACCTCGATCTTACCCAGCACCACCAGGTAAAACACATTACCGGACTGAGCCGTATCGAGGAAGAACACTATGTTTGGCTCGACCGTTTTACCATCCGCAACTTAGAATTGTTTTCGCCAATTCACGAAGGGGGGAAATCATTGCTCCAGGTTATCGACAAAACAATTACCCCCATGGGTTCGAGGCTGTTGAAGCGCTGGATGGCTTTACCGCTGAAAGACATTGGTCCCATTAATGCACGGCTCGATGCCGTGGAATTTTTCCTGAAACACCCCGAAATAAAGGAAAACCTGGAGGACCACCTGCGGCAGGTTGGCGACCTGGAACGCCTGGTGTCAAAAGTGGCCGTAGCCAGGATAAACCCGCGCGAAATGGTACAGGTAAAAAATGCACTGAACGCCATTGCCCCTGTAAAACAAGTTTGTGCCAACGCCGATAACAAAACACTGAACCGGTTTGCCGAACAGCTGAACCCGTGCGATCTCATCCGCGAACGCATTCAGAAAGAAATAGTTCCCGATCCGCCCACTGCCGTAAACAAGGGCAAGGTGATTGCCGAAGGTGTTTCGGAAGAACTCGATGAATTACGGGAAATTGCCTGGTCGGGAAAAGACTACCTGGCCCGGCTACAGAAACGCGAGGGTGAGAAACACGGCATTTCATCGCTAAAAGTGGGATTCAATAATGTTTTCGGATATTATATTGAAGTAAGGAACACCCACAAAGATAAAGTGCCTGCTGAATGGATTCGCAAACAAACCCTGGTAAGTGCCGAACGCTATATCACCGAAGAATTAAAAGAATACGAATCAAAAATCCTGGGTGCCGAAGAAAAAATCCTGTCGTTGGAAACCAAAATTTTTGGAGATCTGATGCTGGCCCTTTCGGAATATATTTCCGCGATTCAGCTTAATTCCAATATTCTGGCCCAAATCGACTGCCTGTTGTCGTTTGGCACCTGCGCCGAGAGTTACGGCTATTTCCGGCCTGAGGTGAACGAAAGCACAGATCTTGACATAAAGGAAGGCCGCCACCCGGTAATTGAGCACCAGCTACCCATTGGCGAGTCGTACATAGCCAACGACGTCCGGTTGGATCAGGAAGACGAACAAATCATCATCATCACGGGCCCCAATATGGCCGGTAAATCGGCACTTCTCAGGCAAACAGCGCTGATAGTGCTGCTGGCGCAAATGGGCAGTTTTGTGCCCGCCCAGTCGGCAAAAATCGGGATGGTAGATAAAATTTTCACCCGGGTGGGGGCTTCCGATAATATCTCGCTGGGCGAATCCACTTTTATGGTAGAGATGAACGAAGCTGCCAGCATTTTGAACAACGTGTCGGATCGCAGCCTCATCCTGTTCGACGAACTGGGGCGCGGCACCTCAACTTACGACGGCATTTCTATTGCATGGTCTATTGTGGAACATCTGCACGAACACCCCCGGGCGAAAGCCAAAACACTTTTTGCCACCCATTACCACGAATTAAACGAAATGGAAACATCGTTCCCGCGGGTGAAAAACTACAATGTGTCCATAAAAGAGGTGGGCAACAAAGTAATTTTTCTGCGAAAACTGGTACGTGGCGGCAGCAACCACAGTTTCGGAATTCACGTGGCAACCATGGCAGGCATGCCCAAATCGGTTACTGCACGGGCCGAACAAATTTTGAAAAAACTGGAAGGCAGCAAGGAAAAAGAAGAATTGTCAAAACCACTGGGTGAAATAGGCGAAAAGCGGGAGGGCATGCAACTCAGCATTTTCCAGCTGGATGACCCGGTGTTAAAACAAATTCGCGACGAAATAGCCCATCTCAACGTCAACAACCTCACCCCCATCGAAGCACTGAACAAACTCAATGAAATTAAAAAACTTACCGGATTGCAGTAGTTTTTATTCCCACCCGGAAAAACGAAAGCGATTACGCAAAAGCCCGGTTGCCTGTGCAATGCCTTCCCTTTTAAATTAAAAAAATCAGGAGAGAATTCTTTTTTCAATATTTTGTGATAACAAAAAATTAGCAATATATTTGCATCGCTTTAAAATTACGTTCATTATAAATATGCGAGAATAGCTCAGTTGGTAGAGCACGACCTTGCCAAGGTCGGGGTCGCGGG
>CAYRBS010000327.1:0-2922 GCA_964422335.1 uncultured Mariniphaga sp.
AGCCCTTGTTCTCCGCAACAATCCGACGGGCCGCAGCATCCCTGCTGTTGTTCCAAAAGGCTGCTTTGGCTGGCAATGGAACCGTACTTTTCTTTTACAATCCCTTTTATATCTTTTGTATTCATTTTAAGTTGGGTTTTATCGTTTCATTATACAATCTCCAAAATGCTTCTTTAATTTCGTCGCGCACCCGGTAATATTCTTTTTGAATGAATTCCGGGGTGCCGGTGGCATGCGACGGGTCATCGAAACCAATGTGCAGCCGGTGTTTTACTTTTCCGAGAAATGCCGGGCAGTTTTCGTTGGCGCCGCCGCAAACGGTGATGACGTAATCCCATTCTTCACCGAGATACATATCCACCGAATCGGAAGTATGGTCGCTGATGTCGATGCCAATTTCTTTCATCACTTCCACGGCTTTGTGGTTCAATTTGCCTGAAGCTTCCGTACCTGCCGATGCCACTTCAAGCCTGTTGTCGAACGACTCTAAAAACCCGTGCGCCATCTGGCTGCGGCAACTGTTTCCCGTACATAAAATCAGAATTTTCATTTCCTCCTCCATTCATTTTTTCATGTTCCACATACAAAATCATCAGCCGGTTCAATTTCTTCGAGAAAACCAGTCAGGAGGTTTTTCATCTCCGTTAGTTTCTCCGGCTCCAGGCAGTATTGTGTTTTTACACCTTCAATATGCCCCTGGATAAGTCCGGCATTTTTCAATTCTTTCAGGTGTTGGTTAACCGTTGTGCGGCTCAGCGGCAGTTCATCGGAAATGTCGCCGGTAATGCAGGTTGGCGTTTCGGCCAGGAACTGCAAAATCCGCAATCGGGCCGGATGGGCCAGTGCTTTGAATAATGTTGCCATTTCTGCCAGCTCTGTATCAAATAAATTTATTTTCGATTGTACCATCGCAATTATTTTTATAACGCAAATATACGTCATATTTTTAAATGACGTATAAATACGACATATTATTTTGAAAAAATTTGCGGATTTGTCACTGCATCTTTTGCAACAGCTCTTCTGCCGGAATATACCCGTATTCCCTGAAAATTTCTTTCCCCTGTTTATCGAGAATAAGGTGGGTGGGGACAGCGGAGATTCCAAAATATTTCATCACATTCTGGCTGTTCGTGTTCATTACATTCAGCACGGTGACATTAATTTTTTTGCCGGATGCGTTGTTCACCTTTTCCAGTTCGGGTTCCATTTGTTTACATATTGAGCAACCACCCGATTTGAACTGCAGCAGGGTATATTCAAAATCCTTCCTGTTTTGGGTGTAATTGAACAGTGAATCCACCCACTGTTCGCCCGAAAGTACTTCCCCGTTTGGTGTTGACTCACGCATTCTATCCGAAATGTAGTTGTTCAGGTTGTCTTTCATAAAATAACCCAGCAACAGCAGCGCAATCAGCAGGGACAAAAAGATGACCGGAAGGAATTGTTTTTTCATTTTTCGAAAGTCATTTATGCAAAGGTAAAATTTTCTTTACAGAAATAATTTGAAGGAATGAAGTATTAAAAATCTGAAAAATATTCTTTCAATTCGTTTTAATCCTCAATCTTTGCATTATGCCAAAAATAAACAAAGACCTGACCGAAGGACGAACCGGCCGTCACCTGGTGAGTCTTACCTGGCCCATGTTGCTGGGGTTGATGGGCATGGTAATTTTTAACCTGGTGGATACCTATTTTATTGGTAAGCTGGGTGTGCAACAGTTGGCTGCCATTGGGTTCTGCTTTCCGGTTATTATGTTTGTAAACAGCCTGGCACATGGGGTGGGAATTGGCACCTCATCGCTGATTTCGCGAAATATTGTAAGTACCCGGCGCGAAGTGGTGAGGAAGATGGCAAGCCGCGCAATTGCGCTGGCTATTATTATTGTGGTAATTTTTGTGACGTTGGGTTTGCTTACTGTCCGTCCGCTTTTTACTGTCCTCGGCGCCGAAACGGCCCTCCTGGACTATATTCATGATTACATGAGTGTTTGGTATTACGGTGTTGCGTTTGTGGTGGTACCCATGATTGGAAACAACATTGTGCGCGCCACCGGCGATACATTTACTCCGGGAATGCTCATGGTGCTTGCAGCTGTTGTGAATGCCATATTGGATCCGCTGTTGATTTTTGGCATCGGGCCTTTTCCTGAGATGGGATTAAAAGGGGCCGCCCTGGCAACGGTTATTGCGCGGAGTTCAAGCCTGGTATTTATTCTGATTATCCTCATTCGCAGGGAAAATCTGGTAACCCTGAAAATTGGGCAGATCAGCGAAGTGGTTAAAACCTGGCTGAATGTGTTGCATGTTGCCGGTCCTGCAAGCCTTGCACTGCTTATTACCCCCATTTCCCTCGGCCTGGTTACCCGCATAGTTGCAGGTTTTGGAAAAGAAGCAGTTGCAGCCTTTGGCGTTGCTTCCCGCATCGAAACATTTGCCCTGATGATGATTTCAGCATTGGGTTCGGTGCTGATTATTTTTATGGGGCAGAATATCAGTCAAAAGAAATTTTCACGGATTTTTCAGGCATTAAAATATTCGGGGGGCTTTTCGCTTGGGTGGGGAGCGCTGGTATTTATCGCTTTTCTGTTTTTTGCCGGACCTATTTCTGCCCTGTTTTCCGATAATTCACAGGTGATTGATTTTACATCCGGTTATATGAAAATTGTGGGAATGAGCTATGGGTTTCAGGGGTTGGTAATGCTTAGTATGTCCACCTTCAACGGAATTAACAAGCCACTGCCTGCAGCATTCTTTTCATTCCTGCGGATGATGGGGCTATATGTTCCGCTCGCCTTTCTGGGCAGCATTTTGTTTCAACTCCCCGGAGTATTCTGGGCCGCATTTGCCGCAAATATCATTTCCGGAGTGGCGGCATTTCTTTACCTTCTCCGCACCGTCAGAAAAATGGAAGATGCATGA
>CAYRBS010000328.1:0-2915 GCA_964422335.1 uncultured Mariniphaga sp.
CCTCATTTGCCCGGTGCCGGTAATAACTGGGGATACAATAAAGCGCATGACGGGCATCATCTGAAAGTTAACGATGTAAAAATTTTACTGGGCGATGCGTTGTTAAACAACTATAATCTATTGCTGAATATTGGTCCGTTACCTGACGGATCGATACATCCGGAAGATATTGAAACATTGTCGAACCTAAAACAATAAATATGGACTTCAGGGTTTTATCACTTTTTTCTATAGCCGTACTTGGACTTCAGGCAGGTTGTAACCCGGAAAAAAAATCGACGGAAACACCGGAAGAAAAATCCGAACGGCCCAATATCCTTTTCTTTTTTGCCGACGATCAGCGCGCAGATGCGTTGGGGTGCGCAGGAAATCCGTACATTAAAACACCAAATATCGACCGACTGGCGGAAAACGGTGTCCGTTTCACCAATTGTTATGTAATGGGTGGTCACCACGGGGCAATTTGTGCCCCCAGCCGCGCCATGCTGATGAGCGGGAAAAGTTTGTTTCATGTTTACGATGAGCTGGAGGGGGTGCATACATTGCCCATGCATTTTGCCGATAATGGTTATGAAACTTTCGGTACCGGCAAGTGGCACAACACTTCTGTTAGTTTTGAGGCTTCCTTTCAAAATGGAGAAAATGTTTTTCTGGGAGGGATGAGCGACCATTTCCAGGTTCCTGCCCGCGATCTCGGGGTGGACGGAAAATTATCGGAACCCGTAAAAAAAGGTTATTCAACCGATCTTTTTGCGGATGCAGCCCTTGATTTTATTAACGGATACGCAGAGGGTGAGAAGGAGAATCCGTTTTTCTGTTATGTTTCTTTCACAGCTCCCCACGACCCCCGTTCACCCAGGGAGGATTATATCGGCATGTACCCCGATGAATCGATGCCTTTGCCCGGAAATTTTAAAGATTTGCACCCTTTTGAGTTTGACGATTTAAATATCCGGGATGAAACGCTGGCTCCCTGGCCCCGTACCCCGGAAATGATCCAGGCTTCGCTGGCCGATTATTATGCTTTGATTTCTCATGTGGACAGTCGGGTGGGCGATTTAATTGAAACGCTGAAAAAGGAAGGCCTGTACGAAAATACAATTGTTATTTATGCCGCAGATAACGGGCTGGCAGTTGGCAGTCACGGACTGCTGGGGAAACAGAATTTATACGAACACAGCACAAAAGTGCCGCTTATCATTTCCGGCCCGGGTATTCCGCAGGATAAGGAAACGGATGCACTGGCATACCTTTTTGATATTTTCCCTACGCTTGCCCGGTTATGCCAGCTCCCTGCCCCCGGTGAAGTGGACGGAAAAGATTTGACCCCGGTCATCAGCGGTGAAACCAGTGCGGTGAGAAGTTCGTTATACACCGCTTACCGCAATACCGTAAGGGCAGTCCGTACCAGCGAATGGAAGCTTATCTGGTACCCGCGGAGGGATCACACACAGCTTTTCAATCTGAACGACGATCCGCTTGAGATTGCCAACCTGGCAGAAGTTCCGGGATACAGTCCTAAAGTGAAGGACATGATGGAACTGTTGGAAGAGTGGCATGTTGAAACCGACGATACAGCAACATTGCATCCGGAAACCGTCTTGCCACTGGAATACGACTACACCAAACTGAAACAAACACCCGACATACATCAACCTGAATATGTGCTGGAAAGGTACTTTAACCGCGAATAATCTTTAATAGTAAAATTGATACCCGAAGTTATGTGTAAATTAAGAATCAGACAGAGCGTTTTTGGAGTAGCAGTCACCGTTTTAGCAAGTTTTTTATTCGCTTGCAGCCCGAATGAAAAAAAGAGCAATGAAACGTCGAAAGACGACTATTACGTTGCCGCTTACATTTGGCCGTCGTGCCACCACGATGCACGTTTTGGCGACATGTTGTGGCCCGATGGTACGGGGGAGTGGGAGATCATAAAAAAAGGGAATCCCCGGTTCGATGGCCATTACCAGCCCAAAGTACCTTTGTGGGGTTACGAACCCGACGATGACCCGCAGGTGATGGAAAAGTGGATCGATGCGGCCACCGACCACGGTGTGAATGTTTTTATTTTCGACTGGTACTGGTTCGATGAGGGACCATTTCTGGAAAGCTCCCTGAACAACGGGTTCCTGAAAGCAAAAAACAAAGATAAAATGCAGTTTTACCTCATGTGGGCCAACCACGATGTGCGCAGGAATTACTGGAATGTGCATCAATTTACCGACGATACTTCTGTGATGTGGGAAGGCGCTGTTGATATGGAAAATTTCAAAATAATTGTGGAAAGGGTCATTGAAAACTATTTCAGTCAACCCAATTATTTCAAAATTGACGGCTGCCCGGTTTATTCCGTTTTTAGCATCCACAACCTGATAAAAAGTTTTGGCAGCCTGGAGGAAACAAAAGCCGCGCTTGATTATTTCAGGGAGGAAACCAAAAAAGCCGGTTTTCCCGATTTGCACCTCCAGTTAATTGGCAACGGCGCACCCGGCGAGGATCTGATTAACAATATTGAGGCGTTGGGTACCAACAGTATTACCAAATACAACTGGGGCGGACCGCACCCCGAAGATTACATCCGTTGGGGAACCGAATCGATGGAGCGCCGGAAACAGTGGGATGAAGCGCTTTCCATTCCGTATTTTCCCAATGCTTCCATCGGGTGGGACGATACACCCCGGTTTCCCGAAAAAGGGAAAGAGGATGTGGTGCATTACAACAAATCGCCCGAAAGTTTTGCCGCTTTTCTGCAAAAAGCCAAAGCGTATTGCGATGAACATCCGGAACAACCTAAGTTAATCACGGTTTTTTCATGGAATGAATGGGTGGAAGGAAGCTACCTTTTGCCCGACATGAAACATGGGTTTGGTCATTTGGAAGCAGTGAAAAGGGTCGTAAAGGAGGATTATGAT
>CAYRBS010000329.1:0-2912 GCA_964422335.1 uncultured Mariniphaga sp.
AAAGAATTAAACCTCTTCTATTTGCCAAATCTTTTTAAAAAACTAATTTAGCAACCCTTTACAAAAACCTGTAAAACCGGAGATGTGAAAAAATTGAAGCTCAAATTGCACTGGCAAATCCTGATTGCCTTTATTCTTGCTGTTTTATTCGGATATTTTGTTCCCGGAGGGATAAAATATGTTTCGTGGTTGGGAGATATCTTCCTTCGTGCACTAAAAATGGTCATTATACCACTGGTTTTCAGCTCCATAATAAGTGGCGTAACAAGTATAGGCAGCGGAAAAAACCTGGGACGGCTGGGCATAAAAACCATATTTTATTATTTAGCTACCAGTACAATTGCCATCATTACCGGTTTAACAGTGGTAAATATTGTAAAACCCGGTGTGGGCGTCGATCTCGGTTTTTCCAAATCAGTAGATGATTTAACCGAACATGCCGGATCGGTGAAAGATATTTTCTACCGGCTGATTCCCGAAAATATTATAGATGCAATGGCGCAGGGGGAAATTCTCCCGGTCATTTTTTTCGCCATTCTTTTCGGCTATTTTATTACCACCGTTGAAAGAAATTACCGGGATTCACTTTCCAACTTTTTCAATGCATTTTTTGAAGTGATGATGAAAGTGACCCTGTTCATTATAAAATTCACACCTCTGGGAATTTTTGGTATTGTTGCAGCCGAAGTACACGAAAACTCGGAACAATTGGCCACCATTGCCGGTAGCCTGGCTATTTACGGATTATCGGTAATTTCAGCGTTGCTTTTTCATGCACTTGTTTCGCTACCGCTTATTGTGCGCTTTGTGGGGAAGGCCAAACCATACGAACACCTTCAAAATATGATCACACCGCTGCTCACTGCATTTTCCACTTCTTCATCGAGCGCTACCCTGCCCCTCACCATGGAAGCACTGGAACACAAAAGCGGGGTTTCCAATAAAATTTCGAGTTTTACCCTTCCGCTGGGCGCTACCATCAACATGGACGGCACGGCATTGTACGAATGTGTAGCCGCCATGTTCATTGCTCAGGCGTATGGGGTCGATCTCGGCTTCGGACAACAGGTACTGGTAGTTGTTACCGCCCTGCTCGCCTCCATTGGCGCTGCCGGCATCCCAATGGCCGGACTCGTTATGATTACGGTGGTACTTTCTGCTGTGGGATTACCCCTTGAAGGAATTGGGCTCATCCTTGCCGTAGATCGAATTCTGGATATGCTGCGCACTTCGGTTAACGTTTGGAGCGACAGTTGCGGCGCGGTTACTATTGCCCGTTCAGAAAAAGAGGAAACAAACGTAGGGTTGTGAAATATTTTTTTGCATTTTTTAAGCATTTTGTTTTTTCTGAAATTCCTATTTTTGCAGCGATTTATTTTTTAGTAAATCGTGTCGTGAAACATTTAACAATGAAAATTTTATAGTAACGAATGCCGGTAATTAAACGGAATTGACAATTTTTAAGTTAAATAATTACTTTAATATGATAACAAAAATTCGTAACCTGACATTTCTGTTCATTCTTTTATTCAGCCTTCCCAACTGCAAGAAAAATAATTCCGATGTGCTGTACGACCGGAAATACAGCGAAGAAATTAAAGCTGCCCGGAAGGATGCCGTTTTTTTCTTGTCGCGTAATTTTATTCCGGGCGGAACATTTGCCATCGCCAAAGAGGGAAAAATTATTTATTCTGAAGGGCTTGGCCAGGCATCAAAAGACCTCGACGTTCCGGTGAAACGATCCACAAAATTCAGGGTTGGCGAAATTTCGGAGTTGTTTACTTCCCTTATTTACCAGAAAATGTGGGAGAACGGTACTTTGCACCCCGATTCTACTGTGCAGCATTATTACCCTGATTTTCCTGAAAAACAATTCGAACTTCCAATCAGCCACCTGGTTTATCAAACCTCCGGAATAAGGGAACCGAACGGAGAGGAAAAAGACTGGCGGGGACTGAATGTTTCGTTACAGAAGGGAATCGATACTTTTAAAAACGATTCACTGTTGGTGCCTCCGGGGATGTATCAGATTCCCGGAATGTTCAATTACAACCTGCTGGGCGCTGTAATGGAAAAAGTTACCGACAAAAAATTCGCTGAAATTTTAAAAGAATTTGTAACCGATACCCTCCATCTTGAAAATACAACCATCGATAATCCGTTTATTACGATTGAGGGACGGTCCGATTTTTTCGATCATAATTTTATATCACAGGTAGTTAATGCCACAACCAGGGACATGCGTTTCAAAGCACCTTCCGAAGGGTTGCTCTCCAATGCTGAAGACCTGGTGAAATTTGGAAATGCCCTGCTTTTTTCCGAATATTTCTCGGAAGAAATAAAAGACAGGTTGTTTGAGCCCGTTTCACTCTACAACGACATCCCCTCGCAAATGGCCAACGGCTGGATATTAATGGAGGACCGGAGCGGACGAAAAATTTACGGAAAAAGCGGTACTGTAGCAGGTGGAGGCGCTGCCCTGCTGGTTTATCCTGAAGAAGAACTGGTGGTGGCATGTGCTGCAAACCTGGGCTCTATTTCAGAAGAATTTCCGGTTTTTACAATGGCCAGTCACTTTTTACCGGACGATGAAAATATCCAGGAAGAGCTTACTCCGCAACCCGGCGAAACCAATCCGCCCGGTGCAGAATAAATTGCTTACATTTCAAACTTCAGGATTACGATTCAGAAAAGAGGGATTCCACAAACTCGCGCCTTCTGAAAATCTGGAGATGCTCCACTTTTTCACCAATCCCAATGTATTTTACCGGTATTTTAAACTGGTCGGAAATACCAATTACTACGCCGCCTTTGGCTGTCCCGTCGAGTTTGGTTAAGGCAAGTGCTGTAACCTCCGTTGCTTTGGTAAATTGTTTGGCCTGTTCAAAGGCATTCTGCCCGGTTGATCCGTC
>CAYRBS010000330.1:0-2905 GCA_964422335.1 uncultured Mariniphaga sp.
TTGTGATCGTACGATTTCAGCTTAATCCTGATCTTTTGGCTCATGATGAGAAATCTGTTAAATATTTATAATAAATCAACTCTTCCCTGTACATTTTCCAGCACTTTTTCTGCCAGCGAACGGGGTACTTCCTGGAAGTGGCTAAACTCCATTGACGAAGTAGCCCTTCCCGAGGATAATGTACGCAATACCGTAACGTATCCAAATTGTTCGGATAACGGTACAGTGGCATGTATTACCCTGGCGTTCCCCTTCGACAACATGCCGGAAACTTCACCCCTGCGGCGGTTCAAGTCGGCAATAATGTCGCCCATATATTCTTCCGGAGTCACAATTTCCAGTTTCATGATGGGTTCGAGCAATTTGGGGCCTGCTTTTGAAGCAGCCTTGCGGAATGCTTGCCTGGCACAAATTTCGAACGATAACTGGTCCGAATCCACGGGGTGGAACGATCCGTCGAGCAGCGTAACTTTCAGGCTATCGACGGGAAACCCTGCCAGCGGGCCATTGCTCATGGCATTTTCAAACCCTTTTTGTACTGACGGGATGTATTCGCGTGGAATATTCCCACCCTTCACTTTATCAATAAACTCAAGTCCGGGTTCTCCATCTCTTTCTCCGGCAGGTTCAATGTGTACTTCAATGTCGGCAAATTTACCGCGGCCACCGGTTTGTTTTTTAAATACTTCGCGCAATTTAACTTCTTTGCTAATTGCTTCTTTGTATGAAACCTGCGGCGCACCCTGGTTGCATTCTACTTTAAATTCCCTTCTCAGGCGATCTACAATAATTTCGAGGTGCAATTCGCCCATTCCACGGATAACTGTTTGCCCGGTATCTACATCGGTATTAACCTGGAATGTGGGGTCTTCTTCTGCCAGTTTCGCCAATCCATTTGACAAGCGATCGAGATCCTTCTGCGATTTGGGCTCAACCGCCACCCCGATAACGGGTTCCGGGAATATCATGCTTTCCAGCTCGATGGGATGTTTCACGTCGCAGAGGGTATCGCCGGTGCGGATATCTTTAAATCCAACCGCAGCACAAATATCGCCTGCTTCAATTACATCTTTCGGATTTTGTTTATTGGAATGCATTTGGTAGAGGCGCGAAATCCGTTCTTTTTTCCCGGTGCGGGTGTTTAATACCTGAGAACCGGCAGTTATTTTTCCGGAATATACGCGCATATACGCCAAACGGCCCACAAACGGGTCGGTGGCTATTTTAAATGCCAGCGCTGCCATTGGTTCTTCCACATTGGCAGTGCGTGTAACTTCTTTATTAATTACCGGGTTCTGGCCTGTTATGTCGCCGTTGTCGAGCGGACTTGGCAGAAAAGCACAAACGGCATCGAGCAAACGCTGAACGCCTTTGTTTTTAAATGCCGAACCGCACATCATCGGGATAATAACCCCTTCGATGGTTGCTTTCCGGATAACCGAAATCATTTCTTCTTTTGTAATTGATTCGGGGTCTTCAAAATAGCGTTCCAGCAACTCATCATCTACTTCGGCCACTGATTCTACCAGTTTTCCACGCCATTCTTCGGCTTGTTCTATCAGTTCTTCAGGAATCTCTTCCAGGCTGTAGTTTGTGCCCATATTTTCATCCTCGAACCAGCGAACGGCCTTCATTTCAATTAAATCGATAACGCCCGCAAAACTTTCTTCGGAACCGATAGGAATTTGCAGCGGTACCGGATTGGCACCCAGTTTTTCTTTAATTTCATTGTAAACATTAAAGAAATCAGCGCCCTGGCGGTCCATTTTATTAACGAACGCAATACGGGGAACCCCGTACTTTTCGGCCTGGCGCCAAACGGTTTCCGACTGAGCCTCGACACCACCTACTGCACAAAACAGTGCAACTGTGCCATCGAGGATGCGGAGCGAACGCTCCACTTCAACCGTAAAATCGACGTGTCCGGGGGTATCGATTATATTAATTTTGTGTTCTGTATCTTTATATTTCCAGAACGTAGTAGTTGCAGCCGAGGTAATAGTAATACCCCTTTCCTGCTCCTGCTCCATCCAGTCCATAGTAGCAGCGCCATCGTGTACTTCACCCAGGCGGTGTGTCAGACCGGTATAGAACAATATACGCTCTGTAACCGTCGTTTTTCCGGCATCAATGTGGGCCATGATGCCAATGTTTCTTGTATATTTCAGACTTTGTTTAGCCATACCCATTTTCTCATCCGTTTTTCTTACCATTTTCCTTGTCTAAACTAAAACCTGAAATGTGCAAATGCACGGTTTGCTTCAGCCATTCGGTGGGTGTCTTCTTTTCGTTTAAAAGCACCGCCTTCACCATTGAAGGCTGCAACAACTTCTGCTGCAAGTTTATCTGACATTGATTTTCCCGAACGCTTCCGGGCAAACAAAATCAGGTTTTTCATACTAATGGCCACCTTGCGTTCCTGCCTGATTTCCATTGGTACCTGGAATGTTGCACCTCCCACACGGCGGCTTTTCACTTCCACGGCAGGGGTTACATTTTCCAGGGCTTTTTTCCAAATTTCAAGGGGAGATAATTCAGTGTCTTTGACTCGTTTTTCAACAATATCCATTGTATCGTAGAAAATAGCGTAAGCCACTGATTTTTTCCCGTCTCTCATTAAATCATTCACAAACCGGGTAACCAATACGTCGTTAAACTTTGGGTCCGGTAACAGAATTCTCTTCTTTGGTTTTGTCTTTCTCATTTCTTGTTCTTTAGTGTTATCTAAATTGGTTGCCCTAAGGTAGTCTTCAGCTCATCTCCGGAAGACACGAGAGACTTACTTACTCAACCAAACCACTGTAAATAACCAGTTAATTTTAAATTTATTAAGTAATTTTATTTCTTCGGTTTTTTAGCCCCGTATTTCGAACGACGCTGCAAACGGCCTTCAACACCTGCGGTA
>CAYRBS010000331.1:0-2896 GCA_964422335.1 uncultured Mariniphaga sp.
TTAAGGTGTAAAGAGAACGGTTGATTAAGGAATTTGTCCGGATTGCTTCCGCAACTTTAACTTTTGGCAGAACCTGCAACTATTGCGACCAACGCTCTTCCGGCAAGAAACGAAAAGCAGTAAAATCTAATACAAACCAATTGATTATGGATCCTATTCTAATTATTTTAGCAGGAACAGTAGTGGTACTGTTTTGCATAATTGTCCTAAAACTTCACGCTGTTATTTCCCTGTTAATTGCCGCCATGGTAACCGGTCTGCTCACCTCTCCGGAACTCATTTATAATTATGCCGTTCACAGCGGCATTCCGGAACAGGAAGCGCAATCCATGTCAACGCTGGGAATTGGAACACGGGTGGCAATGGCTTTTGGAAACACAAGCGGAAAAATTGGGATTCTAATCGCCTTCGCTTCAATAATTGGCACTTCGCTAATGAAAAGCGGCGGTGCAGAGCGCATTGTCCGCGGGTTGCTGCGGCTTTTCGGGAAAAAGAATACTTCGCTGGCGCTGTTATCCGGAAGTTTTACGCTTGCTATTCCGGTTTTTTTCGACACGGTTTTTTACCTCATGATTCCCCTTGTAAAATCCATTGGAGTGCGAAATCCTAAAAAGTTCGGACTTTATTTAATGGCGGTAATTGCCGGTGGGGTTATGGCACATTCCCTGGTTCCGCCAACGCCCGGACCTTTGTTTGTTGCCGAAGAAATGGGAATTGATATTGGCACCATGATAATCGGTGGACTGGTTATCGGGATTATTACCGTTGCCGGCGGATATGCCTACTCAATTTGGGTAACCCGGAAATGGGATTTACCCATGCGCGATACCCCCGATATCAGCATTGAAGATTTAAAGAAGTTTTCTGACCAGGAAAAAAAGGATTTACCGCGTTTATGGATTTCGGTTTTCCCCATTTTATTGCCCATTGTTTTAATCACCGGAAATACAATTTCAGGAATGATAGTAAGTGGAACAAACGCCAACTTGAGCTCATTTCAGCAAGGCATTGTAGAAGTATTCGCAACCCTGGGTGATGCAAATATTGCGCTTGCCATTTCTTCATTTATCGCCCTGTATTTACTCTGGTCTAAAATAAAAGAGGTGCCAAAATTTAAAAAATTTGTATTCGAATCGTTAACCAGCGCCGGAATTATTATTCTGATAACCGCATCGGGAGGGGCTTTCGGACAAATGATGCAGCAAACCGGAATTGGAATCCGGATTGAAGGATTGGCTGCAAATTACCACATGGCACTTTTGCCGATGGCATTTTTTATTACCGCTGCCGTGCGAACGGCACAGGGAAGTGCCACGGTTGCCATGGTAACGGCCATAGGAATTATGAGCGGATTGGCCAGCTCCGGGTTGCAGTTTCATCCGGTTTACCTGGCCATGGCCATTGGCTGCGGCTCAAAAATATTTGCATGGATGAACGACAGCGGATACTGGATTATCACAAAAATGAGCGGAATGGAAGAAAAGGAAACCATTCGCTATTTTTCAATGCTGTTATTGGTAATGGGATTTACCGGGTTAATTGCGGTTATGATTTTCTCGAAAGTTTTACCTTTGGTTTAAATGAATGAATCCAATACACATATTGTAATTAAAACGACTGAAACCGATAACGTTGGAATCATTGTCAATGCAGGTGGATTAAAAAAAGGAGCCATTCTCAAAGACGGTACTCAACTGGCTGAATTTATTCCGATGGGGCACAAAGTGGCATTGCAAAATATTGGTGAAGGGGAAAAAATTATCCGCTACGGGCAACCCATTGGTTTTGCAAATCAACTCATTTCTGCCGGGGAGTGGGTAAATGCATCAAAAATTATACTTCCTGAACCGCCCGAATTAAAATCAATTCCCCTGCCCCAAACGTCAATTCCAACATTAAATCCTTTGGAAGGATATACTTTTTTGGGTTACCGAAATCCGGATGGCAGTGTGGGAACAAAAAACGTTTTGGGAATAACTACAAGTGTTCAGTGTGTGGCCGGATTCACGCAATTTGTAGTAAAAAAAATTAAACAGGAAATCCTTCCAAAATATCCAAATGTAGATGATGTTGTTGCGCTAAACCACACCTACGGATGCGGGATTGCCATAAATGTACCGGCTGCGGTTGTCCCGATTAGAACCATTCAGAATATTTCCACCAATCCGAATTTTGGCGGAGAGGTGTTAATTATCGGGCTGGGTTGTGAGAAACTGCGTCCCGAAAGTCTTTTGCTTTCCAACGGAACAACTGCGGATGCTCCTGCCAATCCTGAGATTTCAAATATCATGGTGATGCAGGATGATGCGTTTTCCGGGTTTAATGCCATGGTGGAAGGAATTATTCAAATGGCCGAAACCCAGTTGAAAAAACTCAATCAGCGCAAACGGGAAATTTGCCCCGCATCGGAACTGGTAGTGGGAATGCAATGTGGCGGAAGTGATGCGTTTTCGGGAATAACATCGAATCCGGCGGCCGGGTTTGCTGCCGATTTAATTGTGCGTGCCGGTGGAAGTGTGCTGTTTTCGGAAGTGACTGAAGTGCGGGATGCGGTTCACTTGCTGGTTCCCAGGGCCATAAATGCCACAGTTGGAAATGCCCTGATTAACGAGATGAAATGGTATGACGATTACCTGATGCAGGGGCAGGCGGACAGAAGCGCGAATCCAACTCCCGGAAATAAAAACGGCGGTTTAAGTAATATTGTGGAAAAGGCGCTGGGTTCGGTGGCAAAATCGGGCACCAGTCCAATTGTTGACGTGTTGGGGCCCGGGGAAAAAATTCGCCGGAAAGGATTGATTTTTGCCGCCACTCCGGCCAGCGATTTTATTTGCGGAACCCTGCAACTGGCTGCCGGAATGAACATGCATGTATTTATGACCGGAAGGGGAACGCC
>CAYRBS010000332.1:0-2887 GCA_964422335.1 uncultured Mariniphaga sp.
GTTGGAAGATTTAAAAGCCGGAGAAAAAACACAAAGCATCCAGTATAAAATAAAACGCCGGAACGACGGGGAAATCCGTCATATTCAATCCATTGCCGAATACAGGGATGATAAAAATATGGTGTTTGGTGTCCTGCAGGATATTACCCTCAGTAAAAAAGCTGAAAACGAACTGGAAGACAGCAACAACCTGCTCCGCACCCTCATCCAAAACATTCCCGATGCCATTTACATGAAAGACAATCAATACAGGAAGGTGATTGCCAACAATGGCGACCTGCGAAACTGCGGGGTGGAAAAACCGGAAGATGTGATTGGAAAAACCGACTACGAACTATTTCCGAAAGATGTGGCAGAAAAATATATGGAAGACGACCGGCAAGTACTTGAAAGGGGCGTTGCCATAATCAACCGGGAAGAAGAACTGCCCGGGAACCCCAAACGGTGGATACTCACCACCAAAGTACCCCTGGTAAAAGATGGCCAGATAACCGGGCTGGTGGGTATTGGCCACGATATAACCCACCGGAAAAAAATGATGGAAGAGCTGAAAGCTGCCAAAAAAAAGGCAGAAGAGAACGATCAGCTCAAATCGCTTTTCCTGGCCAATATGAGCCACGAAATCCGCACCCCCCTGAATGCCATCCTGGGTTTTTCAAACCTCCTTTGCGCCGAAGGAGTGGAACCGGATAAACGGGAACATTTCGGGAAAATAATCGAAAATTCAGGGAAACGACTCACTACCGTAATCGATGATATCATCGACATTTCACTGATCCAGTCGAACCAGCTAAAGGTAAAGTTCGATGTATTCAACATTAACGAACTGCTGGAGGAGCTGCTTGCCCTTTATAAATCCCAGAAGCCCGAAAAGCTGGAAAAACTGGAACTGAAAGTGCGTTTTTGCGAACATACCAAACATTCCATTTTGTATTCTGATAAAAACAGGATATACCAGGTACTGAGAAACCTGCTGGACAATGCATTCAAATTCACCGAAAAAGGTTGTATTGAATTTGGATGTTGGGTTTCGGAAAACGAGCACCTGGTTTTGTTTGTAAAAGATACTGGTATTGGAATCGGGGAAGACAAAATCAACCTCATTTTTGAAAGTTTTCGCCAGGGGCAGGAAGGGTCCACACGCCAATACGAAGGAACAGGTCTTGGCCTGGCCATTGTTTCAGGCATCGCGAACCAGCTTGGCGGTGAAGTATGGGTGGAGTCGGAACCCGGACAGGGAGCTTCATTTTTCGTTTCCCTCCCGCGAAAAAAGGAGGAACAACCCGTCCAAAACCAACGGGGGAAAAACCACCGTGAAAAAGAAGAAAACAGTACCGTTTCCAAACGGATCGTTTCCTTTGAAGACGACCCTGCCAGTATTGAATACCTGAATATTGTAGTAAGTTCGCTGGGGTACGAACTCATTAATTTCGATCATCCACCGACAGGAATTGAGTACCTGCGCAATAACAACGCCGACCTGGTTTTGATGGATGTAAGGCTTCCGGAAATGAGTGGTTTTGAAGCAACAAAACTTATTAAATCGGAGTTTCCCGGCCTGCCGGTGATTATCCAAACGGCCTATGCCATGAAAGGCGATATGGAAAAAGCTTCTCAGGCAGGTTCCGATGATTACCTGTCCAAACCCGTTTCACTGAAGGATCTGAAAGAAAAAATCAAAATGTATGTATAAAAAAACCGGGCGCTAATTTCGGTTCATTCTTGCCTTGGGACGGCGTTTTTTCAAATTGCTTTTTTTCCTTCTTTTGTTGTTTTTCCCCTGTTTCTTCTCTTCGAACCTGTCAATCCGTTCGTTGTTCATGGTTTGCAATCCAGGTTCATCAGATACAGCAACTGCTTTCTGCTCTATCTCCGGTTTTATTCCCCGTTTATTTTTCTGAATAATGTCTTTCACTTCTTTCAGCGAAAGTGAAAAAGAACCGGAAGCAGTATCCCCTTCGATGCTAAACCAAATCTCTTTTTTCAGGTAATCGGTTTTTAACGGTTTGGCTAACCCTTTTGCCGTTTCAAGATAAATAAGTTCTTCGGGAAATTCCTGGCGTGCTTCCAGGTAAACATCCAGTTCGTAAAGCAGGCAACATTTCAGTTTTCCGCAGGCTCCGGCCATTTTTTGTGCCGATGGGGAAAGTCCCTGTTTTTGGGCTGCATCCGAGGTAATACTGGAAAAGTCGGTACGCCAGCTCGAACAGCAGAGTTCCCGGCCACACGAGCCCATACCTCCTACCAAACCAGCTTCCTGGCGGGCACCAATCTGTTTCATCTCTACTTTTATCCGGAATTCGCGGGCATAGTGCTTTATCAATTCGCGGAAATCGACCCGCCCGTCGGCAATGTAGTAAAAAATGGCTTTTTTGCCATCGCCCCTCATTTCCACCTCGCCAATTTTCATATCGAGCCCCAAATCGGCCGCAATTTGCCGGGCACGCACCAGTATTGCTTTTTCGCTCTTCCTGGCTTCTTCCAGCACCCTCAAATCGTTTTCGGTAGCCTTGCGGTAAATGGAATTCAACTGGTAACGGCGCGGGTTTTTCACCTTCCGCTCAAACTGTTTGTCGGCCAGGTAGCCGGTAAGTGTTACTTCACCCACATCGTGCCCCGGCGAAGTGGCAACCACAATTTTATGGCCTCTTTTTAACGGAAGCCCTTCCGTATTCCTGAAAAATTCTTTGCGTGTGGTTTTAAATTTAACTTCCACTATATCTGACTGATCCGACGTATCGGGCAAATCATTCAGCCAATTATATACGTCTGCTTTTTCTTCTGTAATTGAATTATTGAACGCACATCCTGCACAACTCATATCTTCCCCTTCTTTAATAATTTCACCGGCAAAGATCGAAAAAAAGATTGAAATGTCGTTAATTAT
>CAYRBS010000333.1:0-2824 GCA_964422335.1 uncultured Mariniphaga sp.
GCAGGTTATACTTCTGTTACTTCACACCGCTCCGGCGAAACCGAAGATTCAACCATTGCCGACATTGCCGTTGCTACCAACAGCGGACAAATTAAAACCGGTTCGCTGAGCCGCTCCGACCGCATGGCAAAATACAACCAGCTGCTCCGCATTGAAGAAGAGCTGGACGATACCGCCATTTACGGTTACAAAAAAATCTACAGAAAATAAAGGTGATGCGGTTTTCAGCTGCATACTTTTAACCGAATAATTAATTATCCCTGAGGGTTTCAAAATTCCCTCAGGGATTTTTTTTGTAAATACTTTTGTCAATCCCTCACCCTGAGTAGGGTTATGGTAAAAAAAATTTTATTACGAGAAAGAAAAACCTGCTTGCACAGATGAAATTTCAAATTACATTTGCAAAAAATAAAAACTGGTTCCCGAAAGTTAACTGAAGGCCGGTCAAAAAGAAGTATAAAAACAAAAAACAGTCCGCCCTATGATTTCCTCTATTATTGAAATATTGGTGATGCTCAACCCCTTTGCGTTATTTCTTTACCTGGAACCTATCAGAAAAGATTTGTCGCACAAAAATTTTATGCGGGTAATATTTAAAGCCACACTCATTTCATTTGCCATATGCCTGGCTTTCTTCTTTCTGGGCGATTCAATATTCAGAAAAGTTTTTCAGATTGACTTTGAATCGTTTCGCATTTTTGGCGGGATCATCATTTTTTCTTATGCATACTTTTTTATCGTGCGTGGTCAGAAAGCACTGATAATGATCAAAGAAAACCTCGACGACCTGGCTTCAGAAATAGCGCTGCCATTTATGGTTGGGTCCGGAACAATTTCACTCAGCATCCTGCTTTCGCAAAAACATTCCATGTTAATCGGGTCCCTTTCGCTGGTTATTATTTTTTCAGTGAATTTCCTGACGTTGTTTATGTTAAAAAGATTTCGCGATATGATTGAAGGGAAAAAATTCAAAACAGCATTTGATAAAAACATGGAGGTTTTACTGCGGCTGAACGGATTTTTCATTGGCGCCATCGGAATCAATATGGTACTTACGGGAATCAACAATATGTTCGTGAACTGAAACCGCTATCCCAAACAAAGGAACAGTAAAAACCCGGGAATTTTCTCCCCGGGTTCCTATTTCTTCCGCTAACATTCTGCTTAGCGCCAATGATTTCAAAAAAATGAACCGGATGCTATTTTCATTTGCATCCTGCATTTCCTCAAAGCTGTTTGAAAAAATCATTTCCTTTATCATCCACAATGATAAAAGCAGGAAAGTTTTCCACTTTAATCTTCCGTACAGCTTCCATTCCCAGGTCTTCAAAATCAACTACTTCAACCGATTTAATACTGTCGCGTGCCAGAATAGCTGCCGGGCCGCCAATGGAACCGAGGTAAAAACCGCCGTATTTTTTACAGGCATCGGTAACTTGTTGGGAACGGTTTCCTTTGGCCACCATAATCATGGAACCTCCGTGGCGCATAAATTCGTCCACGTAGGGATCCATGCGGCCGGCCGTGGTAGGTCCGAAACTTCCGCTGGGCATTCCTTTGGGTGTTTTAGCCGGACCAGCATAATACACCGGGTGATTTTTAAAATAGTCGGGCATGGGTTTGCCTTCGTCGAGCATTTTTTTGATTTGCGCGTGGGCGATATCGCGGGCTACGATTAATGTTCCGCTCAGGTTCAACCGGGTTTTAACCGGGTGCCTGGCCAATTCTTTTAAAACTTCCTCCATGGGTTGGTCGAGGTCGATATCCACAGCAGGTTGCAGGTGGGGCGCTTCTTTTGGCAGGAACCTCGCCGGGTTTTTCTCTAATTCTTCCAGAAAAATTCCGTCGGCTGTAATTTTTGCTTTAACATTACGGTCGGCACTGCAACTCACACCCAATCCTACCGGGCACGAAGCAGCATGGCGCGGCAAGCGGATAACCCGCACATCATGAACAAAATACTTTCCGCCAAACTGTGCGCCGATGCCACTTTTGCGACAGATTTCCTCGACTTTCTTTTCCCATTCCAGGTCGCGGAAAGCCTGGCCTCCTTCATTGCCTTCAGTGGGCAAGTGGTCGTAATAACCGGCCGATGCTTTTTTCACCGCAGCCAGCGTAGCTTCAGCAGATGTACCGCCAATTACAAGCGCCAGGTGGTAGGGCGGACAGGCAGAAGTGCCCAAATCGTTGATTTTTTCCTGCACAAATTTTGTCAGGTTCTCCTCGGTCAGCAACGACTTGGTTTGCTGGTACAAAAAGCTTTTGTTGGCCGAACCTCCGCCTTTGGTAATAAACAGAAATTCGTAGCTGTCGCTTCCCTCGGCGTAAATATCAATTTGTGCCGGCAGGTTGGTGCCGGTATTTTTTTCTTCGAACATGGAGAAAGGAACCACCTGTGAATACCGCAGGTTTTTGTCTTGAAAAGTATCATAAATACCCTGCGATAAGTGTTTTGCGTCGTCTGCGCCGGTGAAAACATTCTCCCCTTTTTTTCCCATTACAATGGCGGTGCCCGTATCCTGGCACGTGGGTAACTCGCCTTCGGCAGAAACTACCTGGTTCAGCAGCATGGTATGTGCCACAAAACGGTCGTTGTCAGTTGCCTCCGGGTCTTCCAGAATTTTAACCAGCTTTTCAAGATGCGCTGCCCGCAGATAAAATGAAACATCGGTAAATGCTTCGCGGGCAATCAGCTCTAATCCTTCCGGATCAACTTTTAACAGCTTACGGCCATCGAATTCCACTGTTGAAACATAATCCCTGGTCAGTAACCGGTAGGTTGTAGTGTCTTTTAAAACAGGAAAAGGTTTTTGGTATTTGAAAT
>CAYRBS010000334.1:0-2823 GCA_964422335.1 uncultured Mariniphaga sp.
TTTTTACAACGCAAACACCTCGGCAGGCCCGCTTCGTGAAGTGAGTCGTACTTCAAATTTTGAGGTCAGCGACTGATGGGTTTCCAATGCCAGTTCGGGGGTATTGTTATCCGCAGATAAATGGCTCAGGAAAACGCATTTTAAATGGTCGCCACCGTTTTTTTCGAGTAATTGAAACGCCTGGATGTTCGACAGGTGCCCGTTGGAGGATGCTACCCGTTGTTTCAAAAAATAGGGATAGGAACCATTTACCAGCATTTTTTCATCGTAATTGGATTCAAGGAAAACAGCATCGCACATGCCAAGATGGGAAACCACGTTTTCGCATGGTTCGCCAATGTCGGTAAAAACGCCAATGTTTTTTCCCTGGTATTCAATGCGGAATGAGCAGGGTTCCGAAGCATCATGGTTTTTCAGGAAAGAAAAAATGGTGAATTCGCCGACTTCAGTTTCTGTTCCGGCCTCAAAAAAGCGCGGGTATGCAGGTTGCATATTTTTGTAAGCGGCATAATACGTTTTTGCTGTGAGGAATACCGGAATATTTAATTTTTTAGCCAAAACCCGTGCTCCCCGCAGGTGGTCGCTGTGTTCGTGCGAAATAAAAACTGCTTTAATTTTTTCATGCATCAGGCCTTTTTCGGCCATTCGCAGCAGTACCTGTTTACACGAAATTCCTGCGTCAATTAAAATGGCATCTTTTTCATTTCCAATGTAGTAGCAATTTCCGTTGCTGCCGGAAGCGAGCGCGCAGATTTCAAGCATGCATTTTAAATTTTAGGTAAAAAACAATTATTTCGAATTGTTGAAGTAGCTGCTGCCATCCCAACAGTGGGTGCATAGTTTTTCTTTGGGGAGGCCAATGGCTTCCACCATGTCGTGCAGGTTTTGAAACTGCAGGGATGTTAATCCAAGGTTTTTCCGGATGCGTTCCACCATGGCCTTGTATTCGTCCGAATCCGGATCGGAATATTTTTTCATATCGACTTCGTTTTCACCCTCCAGTTGGCTGATCGCTTTACGTGTAGCAAGTTCAAGCGCCTTCCTCGACCGCGAAAAGTTCAGGAAATCGCATGGATAGGTGAGTGGTGGGCAGGCAATACGCATGTGAACTTCCTTTATTCCTTCGTTATGCAGGTCGCGTGTGTTGTCTTTCAACTGGGTGCCGCGCACAATGGAATCATCGAGGAAGATACCCCGCTTTTCCTTGATGATAGCAGGGTTCGGGATGAGCTTCATTCTTGCAACCAGCTCCCGGGTTAACTGGCTTTGGGGCATAAAGCTACGGGGCCAGGTGGGTGTATATTTGGCATAGGGCCTCATGAACGGAATTCTCCGTTGGTTGCTGTAGCCAATGGCGTGCCCTATTCCTGAGTCGGGAATACCGGCCACAAAATCGGCTTCAACCGTATCGCGTTTAGCCAGTGCAGCCCCACAACGGTAGCGCACTTCATCCACATTAATTCCTTCGTAATACGAGGGAGGGTATCCGTAATAAACCCATAAAAAAGCACAAACCTGCATCTCTTTGTTGGGCTGGCGGATTTGTTCATAACCTTCGGCAGTAATTCGTACAATCTCTCCCGGTCCCAGAAATTTTTCAATTTCGTAATTAAGGTTGGAAAAAGAGCAGGTTTCGGAAGCAATGGCGAAACCATCGCCGTTTTTGCCTATCACAACCGGTGTGCGGCCAAGCTTGTCGCGGGCTGCTATAATCATGTTTTCGGTAAGAATGAGAATGGAACATGAACCTTTTATTTTGTCGAAAACGTTTTCAATTCCTGAAACAAAATCGTTGCCATCTGCAATGAGCATGGCCACCAGTTCCGTTGGGTTTACACTTCCCTGGCTGGTTTCCGAAAAGGTGCGATGGTTTTGCAGGAATTCTTCCTCCAGTTCTTCGGCATTAAGTATTCGGCTAACGGTAGAAATGGCGAACTTTCCCAAATGGGAGTTGGCCACAATGGGTTGTGCCTCGGTGTCGCTGATAACGCCAATTCCCGATTTGCCGCTAAAAGCAACCAGGTCGTTTTCAAACTTTGTACGAAAATATCCATCCTCCAGGCTGTGAATGGCGCGCTGGAAGCCATCCTCCGGATTGTAAAAAGCCAGGCCTGCCCTTTTGGTGCCGAGGTGCGAGTGATAGTCGGTTCCGTAAAATACGGGTAAAACAGAATCTGTTTTTGAAATGGTGCCAAAAAATCCGCTCATTACTGCTGTTTCTTTTAATAAATTACGGCACGAAAATAATGTCTTTTTTAGCGAATCAGCGGCTGAAAGGGCAATTCTTTTTTAACAATCTGCAAACAACCGGTTATTTTACCAGCTTCGAGATTTCTTTAAATTCGGGTGCTGCCGATGAGCGGGTGAGTTCAAACAAAATGGATTCGGCAGATGTCATCATAATTCCTTCGAACCGGAACCGTTCTTTTGCCAGTTCAATGCTTTCCCTGTTGCGCGACGAAACACAGTCCATAATCACTACCGGGTTCATGCCGGCTTCTTTTAAATCGATAGCAGTTTGCAGCACACAAACATGCGATTCAATTCCACAAAGAAGAATGTTTTTTGTATTCAGCTCCTTTAGTTTTTCAATAACGGAGGGTTCGTCGCAGCAACTGAACTCCCGTTTTTCAATGTATTGAAATTCGGGCAGGGCCGATTTTATTCCCTCAATGGTTTCCCCCAGCCCTTTGGTATATTGCTGGGTGACAACCAGCGGGAGCCCCAGTTTATTCAACCCCTGAATGAGAATCTGACAATTTTTTAAAAATTTCTCTTTTTCCCACATTACCGGGAAAAGTCTTTCCTGGATATCGACAATCA
>CAYRBS010000335.1:0-2813 GCA_964422335.1 uncultured Mariniphaga sp.
ATGAAATAAATGGAAAAGAAAAAGATAAAGCTGTCGAAAGGAATGTTTATTGTAATTGCTTCGTTAGTAGTTATTGTCATTATTTCATCAACCATCGGCAGGGAGTTGTATGAAGGCCGAAACCAGAGCCTTACTTCATTTGGACTGATTCATTTTTCAGGCTACCTCTTCTTTTTGCTCATGCCGGTTGAGATGGCGTTTATCTACTACCTTTCCCATTACAACGAAATGGAGCTTGTTTGGGTGGCTTTGGTGACAGCCTTTACTGCTCAGACTGTTGATTATGTTATCGGGTTGTTTTTCAGTTTTAAAACCCTAACCAACATGATAGGTGAGAAACGAATTTTAAAAGCTGAGAATTACATCAGAAAATATGGCAACTTAACCATTTTTGCTTTTAACCTGCTGCCGCTTTCATCGCCTGTTATTGCACTGGCTGCCGGAATACTCCGGTTCAGTTTTAAAAACTTATTGATTTACAGTATGACAGGCCTTTTCTTAAAGTATTTAATACTGACTTTAATTTTTTGAATGGAACAGGTGAACGCCGGTTGGTTCGGTTTCCAGTACCTGCTTTCAGTTTTTTCCTCCAAACCGTTTTCCCCACCATTTTTGCAGGCGTTCCAGTATTTTGTTTTCCTGTTGGTTTTTCCCGGGCTGGTAAAACCGTTCGTTTTTAATTTCTTCGGGCAGGAAATCCTGTTCCGCAAAGTTGCCTTCGTAAGAATGGGCGTATTTATAGTTTTTACCGTAGCCAATTTCTTTCATCAGTTTGGTGGGGGCATTACGAATATGCAGCGGTACAGGCAGGTTTCCGGTTTTTCTTACCAGCGCCAGCGCCTCGTCGATGGCCATATAGGCAGAATTACTTTTTGGAGAAGTGGCTAAATAAATGGCACATTCCGAAAGAATGATCCGTGCCTCGGGATAACCAATCTGGTGCACGGCATCGAAACTGCTTTGGGCCAGCAGCAGGGCATTGGGATTTGCCAGCCCGATGTCTTCCGTGGCGAGAATCAATAACCGGCGGGCAATAAATTTCACATCTTCGCCGCCTTCAATCATCCGGGCGAGCCAGTAAACCGCTGCATCCGGGTCGCTGCCGCGGATACTTTTTATAAATGCCGAAATAATATCGTAATGCATTTCGCCCTGTTTGTCGTAGGTGGCGAGGTTTTTTTGCAGGCAGGCGGTTACATTCTCGTCTGTAATTTCAATCGTATCGCTGTTATCTGACAGTACCACCAGTTCCAGCACATTGAGCAGTTTGCGGGCATCGCCGCCCGAGAACCGCAACATGGCCCGTTCTTCTTTCAGGATGATGTTTTTTGTTTTCAGTTCCACATCTTTTTTTAGCGCTTGTTCCACTAATTTCAGCAAGCCTTTTTTATCGAGGGGTTCTAAAATATAAACCTGGCAACGTGAAAGGAGTGGGGAAATAACCTCGAATGAAGGGTTTTCGGTGGTGGCGCCAATGAGGGTGATGGTGCCGTTTTCCACCGCTCCGAGCAGCGAGTCTTGTTGCGATTTGCTAAACCGGTGAATTTCGTCGATGAATAAAATGGGATTGGGGCGGTTGAAAAACTGTTGCTTTTTGGCTTTTTCGATGACCCCGCGCACATCTTTTACCCCGGAGTTGATGGCGCTTAGTGTGTGAAACGGGCGTTCGAGTGTGTTGGCAACAATTTTGGCAAGCGTGGTTTTTCCCACTCCCGGGGGCCCCCATAAAATGAGTGAAGAGAGGTTTCCCGATTCAATCATTTTACGCAGCACGGCATTTTTCCCCACGAGGTGTTCCTGCCCAATAAAGTCATCAAGTGTTGCTGGCCGCATTCGTTCGGCCAACGGTTGGTTACCGGCCATTTTTATTTATCCGTTTTAAATATTCGATTCCATTTTTGCCTGATTGCATCTTCAAAGATAAATTTAATTTTTCTTTTTGGAAGAACGGAAAGCAGCGTCTGTATTCAAAATAAAACCGGGCAATATAACACTACCCGGTTTTTAGTTGATTTTTTATTTTCTCCCCTGGGGAGTTGATTTTGATTTGTTTACATTAAAAAACTCAGCAAAATACCTGCTGCAACCGCTGAGCCGATAACCCCCGAAACGTTGGGCGCCATGGCATGCATCAGCAGGTGGTTGTTGGGGTCTTCTTTCAGCCCCATGTGTTGCACCACACGTGAGCTGTCGGGTACCGCCGAAACCCCGCAGGCGCCAATCATCGGGTTAATTTTATTGTCTTTTTTCATAAAAACATTCATGAGTTTGGCTCCGGCAACTCCGCCGGCAGTGGCAATTACAAACGATGCTGCCCCCAGCCCGAATATTTTTATGGACGAAGGGGTAAGAAAAACATCGGCCTGTGTAGATGCCCCAACTGTTAAACCAAGCAAAATGGTAATGGTGTCAATCAGCCCGTTGCTGGCCGTGTTGGCAAGTCTTTTGGTCACGCCCGATTCTTTTAAGAGGTTCCCGAAAAAGAGCATTCCGAGCAGCGGCAATGCAGATGGGGCTATGTAAGCAGTAAGCAACAACCCCACAATGGGGAACAATATTTTTTCGGTTTTTGATACCGCACGCGGTGGTTTCATACGGATAAGGCGTTCTTTTTTTGACGTCATCAGTTTTATGACCGGTGGTTGAATAACCGGCACCAGCGCCATGTATGAATAAGCTGCAATGGCAATGGGCCCGATGAGGTTTTTTACCACTTCCCCGTTTGCCATCATATTTACACCGTTTGCCAGTTTCGAAGAGATGAAAATGGCTGTCGGGCCGTCGGCACCGCCAATAATACCAATGGCGCCGGC
>CAYRBS010000336.1:0-2807 GCA_964422335.1 uncultured Mariniphaga sp.
CTTTGTTCCACAGTACTTTTGGAATGACGCCAAACAGTGCGCCTCCGTCGCAGTGGAAGTGTCCGGCTGAAATTGGGATGAGTTTCATAAATGTGTTTTTAGTAAAGATAAAATATTTTTTACTCTGAATTCAAATTCCATCTTCTTTGAAAAGCCGAATCGAGTGAAAAATCCATCACATGTTTTACTACGCCGTGGTAATCTTCAATTCCCTTTTCAACTTTATTCGATTTCAGGTAGGCGTCGTTCATTTTTGAAGCAGCGTGGTCTATTTTTTCATTCCGCAGTTCCATCCAGTGTTTCCTTATATTATTGATGTCAGCTTTGACCCGGTCATCGAGTTTTTCAACGATTTCAGGAAACTGTTCCAGTTGGCTTCCGTGATACAAAAAATACCTGAGAAGGGTCAGGTTGCCTGAATATTGCAACTGTTTCGATTCGCTGCGTGTGCATGCCAGCCAGGCATAAAAGTTGGCTTCCGATTCGCCGGTAATGCCTAATTGGTGCGCTTTTTCGTGCGCAAGCATAAAGGGGTACTGCATTGGTAAATTGAACCGGTTTACATGCACCTCGTTAAAAAACGGTCCGTAATAACCCGAAATGCCTGCCCGTGCAAAAAGCCGGCTGAGCGTGATGCTTTTATCCTTTCGTTTTCCGGAAGGATACTGTAATTGCAACACCGGCGCCAAACGTTGATAGGATGCCTCAACCAATGAATCGATTTTGTTTTTTTCAATGGAATCAAACGAGGTGTAGGAAGCATTTGTTTGGTTCACCAGTTGTTCAAAAATATGCAGAAAGATTTCGGTATCCGGCTCCTGTTCTGCAATTTTCAGTCGCTGGTTCAGATCACTCCTGTAATAGTTGAATCCCCACAGGAAATAAAAAAGAATGTAAACCCCTGCCAAAATGTTGATAACGGCTTTGCCGGCGCCTTTCAGTGATATTTTTTTTAAAAAAACGAGTGGAAAAAGTGAAAGGATCCCAAAAGTCAGCAACCCATAAAAGACATCGTCGAGCGAAAAGGGGATTATATTACTTACCGCCGAAAGGGTGGAAGCAATAACCGGATAAATTCCCCGGGCGTAATACTTTTCCACCCAGGCAGGATTTTGAGCTGCCACTTCAGTTAAAATGAAAGTGATAAGTGCCAATAATGGCAAAATCAACCAGTGTGGAAACCTGTATTTTATAGAAATCGAAAACATTTGGGCAAAAATATTAAAAAAAGGTGGACAAAGTGCCGGATGAAAATTTGGCTGCATATCAAAATAAATCAGCTAAAGGTTGGAGGAAAAATAATCCTTTTTGTTATTATTGCATTCATTTAATATTGAAATTTCGGACAAATGTTTACAAGTAGCGGTTTGTTTTTACTGGCAGCAATGTTTGTTGCCCCTTTATTGCCAGTAGATTCTGAGAATAGAATAACAGAAAAACGGGTATTGGAGGTCCATAAAAAAGCATTGACAGTGGACACCCATGTGGATACCCCCATGGCTTTGCTGAACGAGGGATTTGATATGGGAAAGCGGAATGAACCGCCCCGCAGCAGGGTCGATTTTGTGCGGATGGAGGAGGGTGGCCTGAATGCCATCTTTTTTGCAGCCTTTACCGGCCAGCGCGAACGCACTTCCGAAAATACTGAGGAGGCCTACCGAATGGCACACCAAATGATAGATTCAACCTACGCTGTTTGCAAAAAATACAATCACCTGGCCGAAGTTGCCACTTCCTCTGCCGATGCCATACGACTGAAAGCTTTGGACAAAAAGGCTGTATATATTGGAATGGAGAATGGTTTTCCGCTGGGGTCTGACCTGAAGCGGGTAAAGGAATTTTACGACCGCGGGGTGCGTTACATTACGCTCAGTCATTCGAAAAACAACGACATCTGCGATTCTTCTACCGACAGGGACGGCTCCGAGCATGACGGTCTGAGCCGGTTCGGAGAAAAGGTAGTAGATGAAATGAACCGCCTGGGAATTATGGTCGATGTTTCGCACATTTCCGATAAAGCTTTTTCCGATGTAATAGACCGCAGCAAAGCGCCGGTGATTGCTTCCCATTCCAGCGTGCGTGCCATTGCAAAACATCCGCGGAATATGAAAGATGATATGATTAAAGCACTGGCCAAAAATGGCGGGGTTATCCAGATTTGCCTGTTGGACGATTATGTGAAAGACCCGGACACCACTACTGTCCATTATAAAAAAATGCAGGAATTAAGGGAAATTTACAACACCGAATTTGAATCGATGAGTGATGAAAAGAAAGAAGCATTCCGTGATTTGTGGCGCAAAACGCAGAAAAAATACCCCAAAAAGCTCCCTGCTGTTGCTGATTTGGTTGACCACATCGACCATGTAAAAAACCTGGTGGGAATCGATTATGTTGGAATTGGCAGCGACTTCGACGGCGGCGGGGGTCTGGCCGACTGCAAAGACGTGAGCCAATTTCCCAACATCACCCGCGAAATGCTCAAACGCGGCTACACCGAAGAGGAAATTATCAAAGTATGGGGCGGTAACTTCTTCCGGGTGTTCAGGGAGGTGGAGGAGTTGGCGAAGAAATGAATTAGCTATTGATGTGGAAACAGCGCACTGCAAGCGTTGGAGCAATTGCCAGATTGGTTTGGCCATAGTCAAAACTTTCAATGTTCTATTTTTGATTTGTTAATAGGTTTATATAAATTTGTTTTTAAAGCAAATTCCAGAAATGAAATCAATTAGCGGATATACGGAGTTGGAACGAATGCGAAGTTATTCTACTATATTTTCGTCAACCTCATTTTCAAAATTGTTAAA
>CAYRBS010000337.1:0-2807 GCA_964422335.1 uncultured Mariniphaga sp.
TTCCGGAACATTTATCAGCACATCGCAAAATTCCTTCATTTTACCGCCGCTTTCACCGGTCAGCCCTATGATCTTCAACCCTTTTGCCCTGGCAACAATCAGCGCGTTGATTACATTCTGAGCATTTCCGGAAGTGCTTAAAGCCAGCAATACATCGCCTGGGTTCCCATATCCTGTCACCTGCTGGGCAAAAATAAAATCGCCACCCATATCGTTGGAGATAGCCGTGGTAAGCGATGTATGCTCTGAAAGCGAAATGGCCGGCAATCCCTGCTGGAGTTTTTCAGCCAGCAAACTGCCCTGCTCTCCAAACTGTGATTTCAGTTTTTGCTGAATTCCCAATTTCAGCGGCCTTTTCATCTCAAAACTTTTCATCAGTTCTCCCACAATGTGCCCGGCATCGGCGCTGCTTCCACCGTTGCCGCAAACCAAAACTTTTTCACCGTTTTGAAATGTTCCAACCATCATTTCTGCAGCCTGTCTTATGGGTTTTTCCAGAAACTCAAGTTTTGGGTATCTCACAAACAACTGATTCAATATATTTTCCATGCTTTTCTGCTTTCAAACAAATTTTGCCACAAAAACGCTAAAGCTCAAATTACTTTCAGAATGTAAATCTGATTCTTGAAGGCTTTTGTGCTTTTTTTCGTGCTTTCGTGGCATATCTCATTTTTAAAATTCTTCTTCATACAATGCCACACACAAAGCCGCATAATCGCCGATGGAATCGCCAAGTTCAGCCGGTTTTATGTGGCAAACCTCCACTGCCGCCGGAATGGCTTCCTGTTTTAAAATCCGGTCGATGTGCGGATTAAACAGCCCTTCATTACGGGCATAAATACTTCCGATAACAATACACTCCGGGTTGAGAACATCAATCAACACCGCAAGTCCCCGGCCCAGGTATTCGCCTGAAATCCGTACAATTTCCATTGCAGTTGTATCGCCTGCATTTGCTGCCGTGGCAACATCTTTTGCGGTTAAATTACCGGCTTGTTTCATGTCGGAACAAAAAGCAACAGTTTTTCCTTTCTCCAGTCTTTCCGTCACGATTGTTTTAGCCAGTTGAGCAATTCCGCCGCCACTGCAAAACCCTTCAAACGAACCCGCTTTTCCGAATCCCACTGGACCATTTTCGGCCAGCCGGATGTGGCCCACTTCGCCTCCCAAATCGTTGGTTCCCGCGTAAAGTTGTCCGTTCAAAATCAGTCCCGACCCCATGCCGGTTCCAAAAGTCAGGAAAATCATATTTTGTGTTCCTTTTCCGGCTCCCATCAGCCATTCAGCCAGAGCACACGCATTGGCATCGTTTTGAACGGCGGCAGGAACACCATACTTTTTGCTGAAAATTTCTACAATGGGCACGCTGTCCCACCCCGGAAGATTGGGCGGTGAATAAATAACGCCTTTTTTTGAATCGAGCGGTCCGCCGCAGCTAATTCCTATGCGGGCCAGGTTCTCCTTTGGAAATTCATCAAACAATTCGTTGATGTGTTGATGGAATTCTTCCAAAATTTCAGTATATCCCCTTTCCACACGGGTTTCAAACTGAACCCGGCGATGAACGGTAAAATTTTTATCACCCGCCACAATGGCGCATTTGGTTCCGCCAATGTCAATGCCAAGGTAATATCCTTTATTGCCGCTTTTCATTTTCTCAATTTAAGTATTTTTCTTCACATAAATGGCAACCCAAAATATATACAGCATACAAATACCGATGACGAACATACTGGCAATGGGCGAAACAACCGTACTTACAAATCCGACAACCGGGGGAACAAATGCACCGCCTGATACCGACATAATCAGCAATCCGGAAATTTCATTGGCACGATCGGGCATTTTTTCCAGGGCCAGTGAAAAAATAACCGGAAACATATTTCCTGCCCCCAGGCCTGTTATAAAAATAAAAAACATTGCGACGATATAACCGGGAGCAAGCAGAACTCCGGCTACTCCGGCCAGCGAAACCAGTGCAATGAGCAACAGGAACGGGCGTGGTTTAAACCAGTTCAGGAGAATGGCCCCTGCCAGCCGGGCAATCGTTTCACCGGCAAAAAACACACTGATTCCAACGGCTGCCTTTTCAAGAGTCAGATCGAATTTGGCAATCAAAATATTGGCAATGTTGGTATTCATTGCCACCTCGGCACCAACAATCAGAAAAATCGAAAGCGCCATAAACGCCACAAAACGATTCTTCAATAAACCGAAACAAGAACTAAAAGTGGCAGGTTTCCGGTCGGGTTTCGATTCCACAATGGGAGTTGATGCAAGCCAGATGGCAGCCAACACAGAGGTAATTCCATAAAGGGCAAGTACGAGGCGCCAGTCGCCAAACTGCAGGGCAAAAAAAGTAGCTATCAACGGACCGGCAAACGAAATAACCGCCTTTACAAATTGACTGGTACTTAAATAACTCGCCAGTTTTTCAGAAGGCGAAACATCCTGGAGGAGCGGATTGGCAGAAACCTGGATAATGGTATTTCCAATTCCCAACAGAATGAAGGAACCAAACATCATTGCGAAAGAATAATGGATAAACGGCAATCCTAACCCGATGGCCTGGATTACCATTCCCAGATTCAGCATATTCCGCTTACCCCACTTATCCTGCAGAAGACCTGCCGGAACAGAGAGCACAAAAAACCATAAAAGCACCATCATGGGAAGAAACTGGGCAACAAAATTTGTGAGTTCAAAGTCTTGTTTGATATAACCGGTAGCCACACCGATAATATCTACAAACCCCATTACTACAAAGGACAGGAAAACAGGGAGTAATTTACTCCATTTGGCTTTTT
>CAYRBS010000338.1:0-2803 GCA_964422335.1 uncultured Mariniphaga sp.
CTGCCAGGTTATTTATTTCGGTAGGATCATCTTTCAGATTGTACAATTCCCAGCTTTCGTCGTTGGCTTTTACAATTTTGTAATCGCCCATCCGGAACATGCGAAAACGGTCGGTCCAGCCCGACATATAAAATCCGGGTGCTTCCCTTTCTCCTCCGAGAAGAACCGGCATAAGCGAACTTCCCTGCAAAGGTTGCGGAGAAAGGTTATTCATTTTTTCGGGGTATTCGATTCCGGCAGCCTGGAGCAGGGTAGGGGCCAGGTCAACAATGTGTCCTTGCTGGTGGGTAATTGCACCGGATTTTACCTTTTCGGGCCAGCGCAGGATAAAATGCGTTTGTGTACCTCCTTCGTGCCCAAACTGCTTGAAATAGCGGTACGGGGTGTTTCCGGCATTAGCCCATGCCGCACAAAGGGTACGGAACCCTTCGGCCACTCCCGGCGGGTAATCGAAATCGCGGTTGCTGTCGTAAGGGCATGAACCATTATCTGACATGTAAACCACAATGGTATTTTCAGCAATTCCCTTTTCGTCTAAGTAACGCAGCAGGCGGCCAATGTTTTGGTCCATACGGTCAACCATGGCCGCATACACCGCCATTTCCAGGTCGAGTTCATCCTGTTCCTGTTCTTCCAGTTCATTCCAGGGGCGGTAGAGCGGAATTTTGGCCCTGCGTTCTTCGTCGCCTTCCGGATGTCCCCTGAATTTATTGATGTTTTCACTTGGCGGGCTCAGTTGGGCATGTTCAGGAATCAACCCCGTATTTTGCAACCGTTCCATCCGTTCTTCCCGGATTTTATCCCAGCCTTTTTTATACAGACCACGGTATTTGGCAATGTCTTCGGGACGGGCCTGCAACGGATAATGTGCCGCTCCGTATCCCATAAACAGGAAAAAGGGCTGGTTCTTTTTCACCGGCTCCTCCAACCAGCGCAGGGCATTGTCGGTAAGTGCATCGGTTTTAAAAAACGGCTTTTTTTCGTGATAAATTTGATCTGTATGAACGGTGTCGCCATTCAGCACAAAAGGCCGTGCGAATTCCCCGGAGGGAGGTTCAAAAAATTCATTCATTGCCCAAAATGTCAGGGACTGGTCGGAAACATTTTTTGCCAGCACGTGTTCCGGCGCCCAGTTCATCCAGTGCTCTTTACCCGAGTGGATGGTGTAATAGCCTTCATTCCGAAGGATTTGTGTAAAATTAACCGCATTTCTTCCTCCTTCGTACAAGCCGGTAAAAAGAGTGGAACGCGATGGTTCGCACTTCGACATGTTGTAAAAGTTGGCGAACCGGATGCCTTCGTCGGCCAGCCGGTCGATGTGGGGTGTTTTAATTTCCGAACCGAAAGCACCCACATCGGAATAGCCCACATCGTCGCTCAGAATAAAAATGATGTTGGGTTTTTCACTTGTTTGCGCAGGTGCATCTGTATCTTGAAACTGCACCCAGATGAAGAATGCTGCAAAAATGGCAACTGTAATGATAAGCAGGTATAGGAAGACTCGTTTCATTTTTCTGAATATTTCGTGACAAACGAATATACTCATTTTTCTGTAAAAGCATCAAACCAGGAATTGGAATAAATCGGGTTTTTCGTTCAGGTATTCATAAACAAAACCGTTTTCTTCCATTCGTTTTACGAGTCCGTTAAAATCTTCTTTTTTCCGGAGTTCGATGCCGATAACTGCCGGGCCTTTTTCGCGGCTGGTTTTTTTTGAATATTCAAAATGGGTGATGTCGTCGGTGGGGCCCAGCACCAAATCAACAAAAGTGCGGAGTGCACCGGCCCGTTGCGGAAATCTCACGATGAAATAATGTTTCAGTCCTTCGTACAGCAACGAGCGTTCCTTGATTTCCTCCATGCGGGTAATGTCGTTGTTGCTGCCGCTTACAATGCACACCACATTTTTCCCTTTTATCTCTTCGCGAAATAAATCGAGTGCGGCAATGGAAAGCGCACCCGCGGGTTCCATTACAATGGCATCGTGGTTGTAAAGATCCAGTATTTTGGTGCAAATCCGTCCTTCGGGGATGGTTACCATTTGGTCGATTACTTTTTTACAAACTTCGAAAGAAATTTCGCCCACCTTTTTCACCGAGGCCCCGTCAACAAACTTATCAATTTTGTCGAGTTCGATTATTTTACCGGCTTCCAGTGACTTTTTCATGGAAGGCGCTCCGGAAGGTTCCACCCCGATGATTTTGGTTTGCGGGCTCACCTGTTTAAAATAAGCGCCTGCACCGGCTGCCAGTCCGCCACCGCCCACCGGGATAAACAGGTAGTCGATTGTTTCCCGCGTGTCATGCAAAATTTCCAGTCCTACAGTAGCCTGTCCTTCAATAATCTGGGGGTCATCAAACGGGTGGATAAATGCCATACCGGTTTGACGGCAGTCGTTGAGTGCTGCAGTTTCGGCTGCATCGTAGGTGTCGCCGGTTAAAATAACTTCCACATTGCTTTTCCCGAACATTTCCACCTGCCTTATTTTTTGCCGGGGCGTGGTGGCCGGCATGTAAATTTTCCCCTGAATGTTCAGTTTGCTGCACGAAAAGGCTACTCCCTGTGCATGATTTCCGGCGCTGGCGCAAACCACTCCTTTTTGCAGCTCCTCTTTCGGTAATTGTGCAATTTTGTTGAATGCCCCGCGGATTTTATATGAACGAACTGTTTGTAAATCTTCCCGTTTTAAAAGAATTGTTGCGTTGAATTCTTCCGACAAATCCAGGTTTTTTTGCAGTGGCGTGTGTTTCACTACCTCATTGAGTGTGATGTTTGCACGGGTAATATCCTGGATGCGGGGGAA
>CAYRBS010000339.1:0-2801 GCA_964422335.1 uncultured Mariniphaga sp.
TTTCCCGAAAAAAGGCAGTTTTTCCTCGAAAACAGCGATTTGTTTTCAGGGTTTGGCTACCGAACCGTTACCCCTTTCTTTTCGCGCCGCATTGGCCTCGATGCCCCTGTGCTGGCAGGCGCACGGCTGAGCGGTAAAATTGGCAACGATTGGCGGATCGGGTTTATGAATATGGCTACCCAAAAAACCGGCGATCACCTGGCGCGGAATTTTACGGTAGCTTCTATACAAAAAAAGGTTTTTGCGCGGTCTAATTTCGGTTTTATTGTGGTGAACAAAGAGTATTTCGGACAACCGGACAACACCAATCTTTTCAACCGGGTGGCCGGGTTTGACTATAACCTGGCGAGCAAAAATAATTTCTGGGACGGGAAATTTTTTTACCACCGATCCTTTCAGCCGGACAGTCCTGACAAACAGTACGCGCAGGGAGCCATGATTGAATACCAGACGAAAAACCTTCAGCTCGAGCTGGCCCAAACTTCGGTAGGGCAGAATTACCTGGCCGAAACCGGCTTTGTGCCCCGCACCGGATACAACTTCCTGGGCCCTGAATTTACCTATCTTTTCGTTCCCAATAAAAGGGTAGTGAGCCACGGGATAAACCTGGAATTTGAAAACTATTTCAACCCGGAATACCGGAAAATTGAACATGAAAATACCTTTCAATATCAATTTGAATTCAAAAACCGCTCGACACTGGCTATGGGATATAAGAATTTTTTTGTTGAACTCCAGGAAGATTTCGATCCTACCCACGTTAGCGAATATGCCCTTGCTGCCGGCACCAACCACCATTTCGGCAGCGCTTTTGCAAATTTCCAGTCAACGAAAAGAACCATGTTTAACTGGAGTGCCGAAGCTTCCAAAGGTTCTTTTTACAACGGTGATATCCAGTACGTGCAGGGGCAACTGGGTTACCGCTACCAACCCTACATCAATTTTTCGTTGAACGTAAATTACACCGATATTCATTTGCCGGACCCATTTGTGCAGACAAAATTTTGGTTAATGGGGCCTAAGCTCGATGTAACTTTTTCAGAAAATATTTTCTGGACTACTTTTGTTCAGTACAACGAGCAAATCGATAACATGAATATAAACATGCGTTTCCAATGGCGTTACCAGCCGGTTTCTGATATTTTCCTGGTTTACACCGATAATTATATTCCGGGCGCATGGAATTCGCGCAACCGGGCGCTGGTGTTAAAAGTAAGTTACTGGCTGAACTAAAAATCATCAATCCCCCCGGCGGTGCTGGTTTGAGAAACGGGTAGCTGCTGTGAGATGAATTGTTTTACCAAAATGTTAAGCCGGAATGCGCCCCGGATTTTAATTTTTAACATCAATTTTTTCAATTATATTTGTCGTTCTTTAAAACAAGTTGTATTTTTTTTGTTTCTATAAATGTAATAAACTCATAGTCAAAAATGAAAGTAACAGTAGTTGGAGCTGGTAATGTTGGAGCAACCTGCGCACAGGTAGTTGCCGAAAAAAACATTGTACAGGAAGTTGTCCTGCTCGACATCAAAGAGGGAGTTTCTGAAGGGAAAAGTCTTGACCTGTGGCAAACTGCCCCGGTTAATTATTACGACACCCGCCTGGTTGGTTCAACCAATGATTATTCCAAAACGGCAGATTCAGAGGTTGTTGTAATTACATCAGGTGTGCCACGCAAACCTGGTATGAGCCGCGACGACCTTATTTCTATCAATGCAGGCATTGTAAAAAGTGTTACCGAGAACGTAGTAAAATATTCACCCAAAGCAAAAATTATCATTGTATCCAATCCGTTGGATGTAATGACGTATGCTGCATCGGTTACTGCCAAAAAGCCTAAAAATGAAGTTATGGGAATGGCAGGTATTCTCGATACAGCCCGCTACCGTGCTTTTCTGGCCGAAGCGCTCGACGTTTCGCCCCGCGATATCCAGGCATTGCTGATGGGCGGGCACGGTGATACAATGGTACCGCTCCCCCGTTATACAACGGTTGCAGGGATTCCTGTTACTGAACTTATTGACGAAGAAAAACTGAATGCCATTGTTGACCGCACCAAAAAAGGCGGCGGCGAACTGGTTAACCTCATGGGAACATCGGCATGGTATGCACCCGGTGCAGCTGCTGCCCAAATGGTAGAAGCCATTGTGATGGACCAGAAACGAATTTTCCCATGTTGCGTGAAGCTGGAAGGAGAATACGGGCTGAACAACATGTTTGTCGGCTCCCCGGTTAAACTGGGCAAAAACGGTGTGGAACAAATTATTGAAGTGTCGCTGAACGACGATGAAAAACAATTGTTAAACAGCTCGGCAAAAGCAGTAAAAAGTGTGATGGACGTGCTGGACGGAATGAACATTCTGTAAATATCGCATCCTGCCTGCCGGGAATTCCCCGATTAGGGAGAGTGAGAATAACACTTCGAAAAATATAGTAATTCAAACGGCTGATCTTGCAAGATCGGCCGTTTTTTCATTTATTTTTGGGGATGAAATTTAAAATTCCTTTACAGACAGTTGAACTGGAAGACGATAACTTCCACCTGGTAGCTAAAGCTGATTTTTTGGAAGGGGTTACCGGTTTCTGGATAGTGGATACCGGCGCATCTAAAACTGTTTTCGACAAGAACCTGACAGACAGGTATTCGGTGGCTGAAGAAGAGGCCGACCAGGTGCACACTGCGGGTATTGGTGACAAACCCATTGAGACTACCATTGCTTACCTGAAACCCTTTTCACTGGGGAAATTTCATGTGGAGAACCTGCGGGTAGCATTGCTCGATTTGTCGCACATCAACCAAT
>CAYRBS010000340.1:0-2792 GCA_964422335.1 uncultured Mariniphaga sp.
GAACTGACTGACCTCAAATAATATAAGCCTGATGACAACTGGTTGATGTCAATTCTGTTCGAAACCGATTCGGCTTGTTGGATAAAAACGGCTCGTCCGTTTGCATCCATAATTTGAATGCGGGTATTTCCTTCCGGTTGAAATGAATAATCTACATTGATAAATGAACGCGCCGGATTGGGGTAAAGCAGAAAGTCATTTTCTGATGTGGAGTTAATAGTTGAATTATATGTTGTAATGCCACTGCTTTTTACATTGTTTGCTTCTTTTTTTGAATTTCCGTTAAGTACCGTCAGGTTTGTGGTTACAATGCTGTCGCATCCGGCAACGGATTCCAAAGTACGTTCGTACTCACCGGTTTTGTTCCATCCTTCGTAAGTCTCTCCTTTATAAATGGTAATGTCCTCGGTGGTATATTGGGTCGGCGTTACGGTTAAATAAGTAGTAATCACCTGGTTTGTTTGAACTGTGTCTTCTGTAAGTTCAGCAAAAGAAACATCATCGAGAAACAATGACTGGCCTTCGGGAAGACTGTTTCCGAGGTACATCCGTAACTGCGCATCTGCGGCAGAATGTGTTGCCGTAAACTTGATTTTGTGCTGTTCCCAGCCAGTAGATATTTTTGGGCTCAACTCGTCGAAAGCGCCGTATTTAGTCCACGGAGAACTTCCTTGTTGGATATACAACCTGCCAATGTTGAACTCAACGGTTGCTTTGGCATAAAAAGTAAATTCGTACTCCTTACCGGCCTCAACGGACATTTCCCCTCCGGTTATAAGTTGAAGGGAGGAAGCAGATGTTCCGTTGGCAGTGCAGTTGGCCTGCAAACTTGCCGGGGAAGAAACATAATCCTGGTTGTTTGTTTTCAAAGTCATGCTGTATCCTTCGGCGCCCCAGGTTTTCCAGCCGCCGGTTCCATCGCTGAAATCGTAGTTGGGAATTTGGTTGTCTCCATTGCTTTGAACAATACTGTCGCCGGTTAAAATGCGCTCATACGTTCCGGATTCTGTCCAGCCCAGGTATTCCTCACCTTCACAAATGGTAACATATTCGGTTGTCAACTCCTCCTCTGCTTCAGGCTCAGTAACTTCCGGTTCCTCAGGAGAAGAAACGGTTAAATTTGTAGTCACAATACTGTCGCACCCGGCAGCAGATTCAAGTGTCCGTTCATAAACGCCTGATTCTGTCCAGCCCATATAATCCTCACTTTCCGAAATGGTAATGTCCTCGGTGGTATATTGGGTCGGCGTTACGGTTAAATAAGTAGTAATCACCTGGTTTGTTTGAACTGTGTCTTCTGTAAGTTCAGCAAAAGAAACATCATCGAGAAACAATGACTGGCCTTCGGGAAGACTGTTTCCGAGGTACATCCGTAACTGCGCATCTGCGGCAGAATGTGTTGCCGTAAACTTGATTTTGTGCTGTTCCCAGCCAGTAGATATTTTTGGGCTCAACTCGTCGAAAGCGCCGTATTTAGTCCACGGAGAACTTCCTTGTTGGATATACAACCTGCCAATGTTGAACTCAACGGTTGCTTTGGCATAAAAAGTAAATTCGTACTCCTTACCGGCCTCAACGGACATTTCCCCTCCGGTTATAAGTTGAAGGGAGGAAGCAGATGTTCCGTTGGCAGTGCAGTTGGCCTGCAAACTTGCCGGGGAAGAAACATAATCCTGGTTGTTTGTTTTCAAAGTCATGCTGTATCCTTCGGCGCCCCAGGTTTTCCAGCCGCCGGTTCCATCGCTGAAATCGTAGTTGGGAATTTGGTTGTCTCCATTGCTTTGAACAATACTGTCGCCGGTTAAAATGCGCTCATACGTTCCGGATTCTGTCCAGCCCAGGTATTCCTCACCTTCGCAAATGGTAACATATTCAACAGAATCCGAAGAGGGCAGTACATCATTGTCTTCCAGGGTAATGGTTACTGTTCCGGAGAGAAAATCTGAAACATTTCCGGCAGCATCTTTTGCCCAGGCAAAGAGCGTTTTTTCTCCTGCCTGAGAGAAAGTATAATCTGCTGGAGCAGAAGCTGCCCAGCCATCTCCGCTGGCTGACGGGGTGTTTGATGTTTCTGTCAATTGGTATCCGGTTACTTCTGTATCATCTGTTGCTGAGTAAGTGGAAACAGGGACAGTTAACGATGTGGCTGTTTCCTGAATACTGAAAGAAGAAATAGTGGGAGCAGTGGTGTCAGCGCTTATGTTCTGTTCAGTCGCTGTAATATTTATCGCAACATTTGCGCGTGCCGATAAAGGACTATCCGCATCATCTGTAACTTCAACCGTCAGGTCAATGGTTTGATCCACTGATGTTTGAATATCTGTATGGGTGTAAATTTCTCCGGTGTTTGCATCTATGGTAAACAACTCATTTTCATTTCCCTGAATAATTGCATAGCTCAGCGTTTGTCCGGCATCAGGGTCACTGGCCGAAACCTGTCCAACAAAGTCATTCACTGTTTTTGGAGAATGAATACCGAAAGACTGGTCTGAAATTTCCGGACTTTGGTTATCCCCATTTATATTATCAAAATTTGTCCCGATCAGTATTTTCGAGGTGAACGGCTCCAGTGTAAAAGATTCTGAAACCTGGTTTCCATCTAAATCCTTATACACTGAGTTTCCGAGATCAAAAGTTTTTGTTTGTTTTGTATCGTTGTAAAACAGTTGTTCTGTTTCACCTTCGGCCAGGGGAGAACCGTCGAAATTTGAATTTTTATCCTGCCCGGTGGCCGATCTCCACTCGCTGAAATCCATGGCTGGCCCTGCCTTAAAAGCGTCAGTAGCATAAGG
>CAYRBS010000341.1:0-2779 GCA_964422335.1 uncultured Mariniphaga sp.
CCGGAAAGGCGCTGCAAATATAAAACCTATTTTCAGTTTTGCAAAGATAATTTACAAAATTTCTGCAACCACAAAAGTGCTGCCTCCTGCAAAAACCATATCGTTTTTTCCGGCGCTGGTGCGTGCGGCTTCGAATGCCTTTTCCACAGAGGGGAATGTGGTTCCGGTCAGCCCGTATTCAGAGGCAATCCGGGCGAGTTCTTTTTCGTCCATTGCCCGTGGTATGTCAGCTTTGGTGAAATAATACCGTGCCCCTTCGGGGAATAATTGCAGGATTTGCCCGGGGTCTTTGTCGGCAACAAGCCCAAGCACCACATGAAGATGTTCGAAAGGCGTTTGTTTAATCTGGTTTACTACTTCAGTTACTCCTTCCGTATTGTGTGCCGTATCGCATACCAAAAGCGGATTGTATCCCAACACCTGCCACCGCCCCTGCAAACCCGTCATTTTTTTTGTATTGGCCAATCCCCGGGAAAGGCTCTCCTCCGGGATTTTCCATCCGGTGTGCTGAAGTAATTCCACCGTTTTCAGTACGGCAGGGAGGTTTTTCTGCTGGTACATTCCTGATAAATCGAGCTTTAGCTGCGGGTAAAATTTTTGCCTGTTTTTTTCCACCGCCACCACCTGGTTGCCGTCCATGTCTGTTAAGGCATATGCCACCGAAAATTCCTGGTCGGCAAAAAACAAGGGAGCCAGTTTTAAGGCAGCCACCTCATCAAAAACCGTTTTTGTTTCAGGTTGCGTGGTTCCCACCACCACAGGCACACCGGCTTTGATAATACCTGCTTTTTCCAGGGCAATTTTCTCTGTTGAATCGCCCAGCAGTGCGGTATGATCCAGTCCGATGTTGGTAATGATACCCACTTCGGGGGTAATGATATTGGTGGAGTCTAACCGGCCTCCCAGTCCCACTTCCACAATGGCCACATCAACTTGTTGCCGGGCAAAATAATCGAAAGCCATGGCAACAGTCAGTTCAAAAAATGAGGGCTCAATTTTCCACTGCTCGTTTTTAATCCTGAATGCATCCACCCAACTTACCACTTCTTCGGTTGAAATCATTTCGCCGTTTATCCGGATGCGCTCCCTGAAATCTTTCAGGTGAGGGGATGTGTAAAGCCCGGTTTTGTAACCGGAAGCCTGTAAAATGGCCGCCAGCATGTGCGAAACCGAACCTTTGCCGTTGGTGCCGGCCACGTGAATGGTTTTATATTGCCTGTGCGGGTTTCCATAGTAATCATCGAGCCTGACTGTATTGTCCAGGTTGTCTTTATAAGCCGCAGGGCCAACCCGCTGAAACATGGGTAACCGGGAAAACAAAAAATCGAGTGTTTCTGAATAATCCAATCCTAAAAAATTATAATTATTAACCGCTGCAAGTTTATTAAAAAATGAATTACACGTGAATAAATACCATTAAATTATCTACATTTCGGAAATTCAATTTTACAGAAATGTTAAGTAAAACCAGTAAAAGCAAGATTTTCATTCTCGACACGAATGTTATATTACACGATTACACGTGCATTTACCAGTTTCAGGATAACGACATCATACTTCCGATTACCGTGCTGGAGGAGCTGGATAAATTTAAAAGGGGAAATGACCTGATAAATTACCAGGCGCGGGAATTTGTGCGGGTACTCGATGAAATTGTAGGTGATGAATTGTTTAACGGGGGTAAATCGCTGGGAAAGGGAAAGGGAAAACTACGGATTGAAACCGGGAAACCTTTTTCAGAAGCACTTAAAACCTCTTTCCGGGAAGACATTCCGGACCACCGCATATTGGCCATTGCCGATCACACAACCAAAACGTATCCGAAACGAAAAACCATTCTTGTCAGCAAGGATATTAACCTGCGGATGAAAGCCAAATCGTTGGGAATTTCGGCGGAAGATTACAAAACGGACCAGGTAACCGATGAAAATGTGCTGGATAAGACCATTTCCACTTTCGAAAATTTCGACGATGAATTAATCGGGGTGCTTTACGAAAAGGGGTGGATAGAGGCGGATCAGCTAAAAAAAGACCTTCGTCCGGAAGCCAACGAGTGTTTTATTCTGAAAGGAAATAACTCCAGTGCACTGGCCCGGTTCGACCAGGCAAACAACCAGGTGCTCCGGGTGGAGAAAAAATCGGCTTACGGCATAAAACCACGCAACGCAGAACAAACTTTCAGCCTGAACGTATTAATGGACCCCGATATTCAACTGGTGGCGCTTACCGGAAAGGCCGGAACCGGGAAAACCTTGCTGGCACTGGCTGCAGCCATTGAATTGCACAAATCGTTCGACCAGATTCTGCTGGCCCGCCCCATTGTGGCGCTCAGTAACCGCGATTTGGGTTTCCTGCCGGGCGATGCTTCCGAAAAAATCAATCCGTATATGCAGCCGCTGTTCGATAATCTCTCGGTGATAAAACACGCGTTCAATCCTCGCAGCCAGGAATATCAAAGGATTGAAGAACTGCAAAAGGAAGAAAAACTGGTTATTACCCCGCTGGCGTATATCCGTGGCCGCAGTTTATCCAACTCCTTTTTCATAATCGACGAGGCGCAAAACCTGACCCCTCACGAAATAAAAACCATTATCACACGTGCCGGCGAGGGCACTAAAATGGTATTCACAGGCGATCTGCAACAAATCGATTCGCCGTATCTCGATATGAAATCGAATGGACTGGCTTTCCTGACCGACCGCATGCGCAGTCAGAGTTTATTTGCCCACATCAACCTGGTGAAAGGCGAACGCAGCTACCTGGCCGAACTGGCAAGCAA
>CAYRBS010000342.1:0-2766 GCA_964422335.1 uncultured Mariniphaga sp.
CTGCCCGCTTTTCAGCAAATGCCCGTCAGTTTAACATTGTGGTAGATGAACCGCCGCATCTCGGTGGGGAAGATTTAGGCGCCAACCCGGTCGAATACCTGTTGGCAAGTTATGCCGGCTGTATCAACGTGGTAGCCCATTTAACCGCACGCGAACTGAACATAAACCTGGCCAGCCTGGAAATTTCAGTTCAGGGAAATATTAACCCGGCAAGATTATTAGGGGAGTCGGATGAGGAACGGGCCGGTTTTAAACAAATCGACGTAAACTTCTCTCCTGTTACCGATGCTTCGCCTGAACAAATCGAAAAATGGATGGATATAATTAAGAGCCGTTGCCCGGTAAACGACAACCTTGCTTTCCCCACTCCACTCACATTCAATTATGTCCGGGAAGAAGAACCGGAGGAAGTATTAACGGAACAATAAAAAACCAAAAGCCATGTATATTCTACCAAAAACGCTAAAATCCGAAATCGATGCTTTCTCCCGGCAGGTTGCCGGTTTCAAAAACGGGGACATTGAACCGGTAAAGTTCAAAGCCATCCGGGTTCCCATGGGTATTTACGAACAGCGTAAAAATAATACTTTCATGGTACGTGTCCGCTGTACCGCCGGGATGATAACCCCGTCCCAATTGTTAGAAGTTGCAAAGCTGGCACAGCAAAACAGCACCGAACCCATCCACCTTACTACCCGCCAGGAACTTCAGTTGCACAACGCACAACTGGAACAATTGCCCGCCCTGCTCAGCCGCCTCTATCACCTCGGGCTTACTTCGCGCGGAGGTGGCGGCAATACGGTTCGGAATATTATGGCTTCCGAAGATGCGGGGATTTCTCCCGGAGAAGTGTTCGACGTGACACCTTTTGCCGTTGCATTGACCAATACCCTGATTGCCGAGCCGGACTCCTGGTCTCTGCCGAGGAAATACAAAATTGCCTTTTCAGGCAATGATACAGACAATGCCCATGCTATATTCAACGATCTTGGTTTTATTGCCACGCGGAAAAACGGGGAAAAAGGCTTCAAGGTTTTTTTGGGCGGTGGGTTGGGAGCAAAACCTACGTCCGGGCACTTGTTATTTGATTTTTTGCCGGCCGACGATATTCTGTATGTGGCAGAAGCGGTAAAACAACTATTTTCAGAACACGGCAATCGCAGAAACCGCCACAAGGCACGCATCCGGTACATTTTTTACAAATTGGGTAAAGAAAGGGTTTTTGAGCTTTTCCGCCATTATTTTAACCGGCTCAAAAATGAGAATAGTTATCCGTTGAACCTGCCCGAAATCCCCGTTCAGAATAATCCCGGAAGCGAACCGGTGCAAATTGCCGGGAACAATACGTATAACCTTTGGGTGAAAAGGTATGTGAAATCGCAACGGCAGAAGGGTTTGTTCGCGGTGGAAATACCTTTCGAACATGGAATTACCGATGCGGAAACGCTTGCCGGACTGGCCCGGTTTCTCATCCCTTTTGGACCCGATTGTCTGCGGCTGACCATGCGGCAGAATATTTTACTCCGCAATATTCCCGGGCAAAATCTCCCGGAGCTTTACCGGCAACTGAATTCGCTTGGCATGGAAACCGGTTCTCCCCGGCTGCTGAATAACCTGGTTGCCTGCGCAGGAGCGGATACCTGCCGGCTGGGGCTCTGCCTGGCAAGAGGAGCTTCTTCAGCTATCAAATCGGAAACAGGGAAATTGGATGAAACAACCCTGGATCAGCTTTCCGGCTTCCGCATCAACCTTTCCGGATGCCCCAACTCATGCGGGCAGCACAACCTTTCCCAACTGGGCTTTTACGGGAAAGCATCGCGCAACGATCGGCTATACCCCGCTTATTACGTTACGGTGGGTGGGCAAACGGGCGTTGGTGTGGCCCAACTGGGTGAACGCATCGGGGAAGTGAGTGCGCGCGATCTTCCGGTGTTTACTTCCGGCGTACTGAAAATTTTTGCAGAAAGCGGACTTGAACCCTCCCAGTTTGATGCTTTTCTTGAAAACGGCGGAAAAGAAAAAATCATTGATCTGCTGCAGGAATTTCAGTCTGTGCCCACTTTTGAAGAGGATAAAAACTACTACTTCGACTGGGGGGCAGAAGAACCCTTCTCTTTAAAAGGAAAAGGTGCAGGAGAGTGTTCGGCGGGTATGTTCGACATGATTGATTTCGACCGCGACGCCATCCGGGCGCTTATAAAAAAACTGGAAAGCAATATTTCAGGTGAAACTGCAGACAACCTTTTGTACAAAATAACATTTCATTCATCGCGCATGTTGCTGGTAACGCGCGGGATTGAACCCAAAAACCGGGAAGAAGTATTTACTTCATTTACCAGGGCTTTTGTAAACGAGGGATATATAAATAACCGTTTTCTACCGGTGCTGGAACTTGCCTTGCAGCATCCTGAAGGAACTTTTTCCGAACATCGCCGGGAAGTGCTGGAACTGGCTTCGACGGTTATTGAACTTTATAATAGTATGGATGATTCCCTTCAGTTTAAAGTGGGAAAAAAACCGGAAGAAGCTGCTATTGAAAAGGAAACTGCCCGGCAGAAAGATTTGCGGGGGGTGGCTTGCCCTGTGAATTTTGTGAAAACAAAAATGGAACTGGCACAAATGAAGCCGGGGGAGTTACTCGAGATTTTGCTGGACGACGGGGCGCCTGCTCAAAATGTGCCGGGGTCGGTACGCGGCGAAGGGCATAAAATAGTAAAGGAAGAGAAAGTGAATGATTACTGGATGGTTTTAATTGAAAAACAAGTG
>CAYRBS010000343.1:0-2739 GCA_964422335.1 uncultured Mariniphaga sp.
TTGCACCTGTTACTGCCAGGTCGTTCACTGTGCTGCAAACCGCCAGTTTGCCCACGTCGCCGCCCGGAAAAAACAGCGGATGAATAACAAACGAATCGGTGGTAACAGCGAGATTTTTACGGTCAGCTCTCACCACCGCACTGTCGGTTTTTAGGCGCAACCACTCATTATCGAAGTATGTAAAAAATATATTGCGGATTAGTTCGTGCGACATGGTACCGCCGCTGCCATGCCCTAATTCTACCTTGTCATTCATGAACAGAAAATTAAAATGTGCGTTCCAATTCTAACAAGTAAGCTTAAACACATTGATTTTTAGCTGCTATTGTCAATTGACCCGGTGAAATCTTCCGTCGATACAATTAACCTTGCGATTGATGTAAAGTACCGGTATTCATCTATCAGAAGCCGTACAGGATAACCTGCCGGATCATGACAACAAATGTTTTTAAGTTTTACGGGTGGTTTCCCGTCAAAGTTACTGATGTGAATAAGATTGAGCAGAGCAGCCACTGCACCGAATAGCTTCCCCATTCGCAGGATCCATAGATGTTACCCTGCTTTTCATCGCTCTGATAATGGTTGGTTATTTTTCCCTCACTGCAGACTGATGGAAAGGAAAGGTCCGATAAACCTTTCCTGGCAACCTTCCTTGAATTAACTAACTAAAAATCAACAGCATTTTTTTTCGGATTGCCCACCGGGTAATTTTCCATAAAATACCTTGGGGAACCCAAACTGCCAATACACAAGTTTTCCGGGCACTATTTCAAAAAATCTTCCCTCAGCGGCGTAAAACTATCAATCAACCGAACCTTTTGGGTAAGCAGTTTTACCGTATGCTTTTTATTGGGTGGTATGGCATACATATCGCCTGCTTTGAGATGTTGATCGGGCTCATCTTCGCAGTAAAAAATAACTTCACCTTCGGCCACATAAGAAGTTTGTTCATGCGGATGCGAATGCGGCGGTTCAGGTTCGGCCCAGGGGCCGTTGCTGAAATCAATGAGCACCAGCATCAGGTTGTCCGTGTGAATAATTTTTCGCTGTAACCCTTCTTTTACCTTTTCATAAGGAACTTCGTCAAATTTTAATACTGCCATAAATTTATTGTTTTATTGTACGAAGATAACAGATTCCCTACAAATTTCATTCGTTGCCGGACCTTTTTCTTTTTCCGGAAGCGCTGTGTTTACTGAATGATTTATTACTTTCGTTGGGCAAAACCGGAAATAATGAAGAAACTGCTTTTTATACTTTTCACCCTGTTCTCTTTTGTAGGAGCAGCACAAAATATGGAATACGAGGTAACCTTCGAGGGCATTGGCGACAACCGTGAGTATTTCAGCGGTAAAGCCATGTCCCAAACCATTTTGGGCAGCCGGGGTGCTTTTGAGCTGGGAGTTGGTTTCGACCAGCATAAAATACGGGGTGGCCTGAGCCAGCTGCTTGAGTTTGGCAGCGACCTGGACTACCACAAACCCAAACTCACGCTCTATTACCAGTTTGCCGGCGAGCAAAAAGAATTTAAATTCGGCGCCTTTCCCCGCCGCGGGACCATTGATTTTCCGCTGGCGATGCTTACCGATACCTTACTTTATTACCGTCCCAACATCGAAGGGATGTTTGGCGAAGTGCGGTGGAACTGGGGTCACCAAAACGGTTTTGTGGATTGGGTAAGCCGGCAGACCGATGTAAAACGCGAAAACTTTATGGCCGGTTTTTCAGGTGAACTATTTCATAAAAACCTGTTTCTGCAAAACTACCTGCTGCTGTTTCACGATGCCGGCCCGGGTGTTCCTGTTCCGGATGACCATATTAAAGATTACCTGGGTTTTGCACTTCAGGCCGGTGTCCGAACTCCTGAAAATGCCCGGTTAAAAGGTTACTTAAAAGCCGGAATTTTGAGTTCTTCTTTTCGCGAACGCACGGTAACCGACGGTTTTGTTAACGCATCCGGCTTTTTTGCCGGGGCAAAAGGACGTTACAAAAATTATGGAATAAAGTCGGTTTTAAGCGCCGGCGCCAGTCACCGGTTTGCTTACGGCGATTTGTTTTACCGGGTTAAAAACTATTGGCGAACCGATGTAGTTTGGTACTTTATCAACCACGAAAAAGTAAAAGGGCGGTTCAACCTTTCGTTTCATGTGCTCGACTGGGACGACCTGGATCAGCAGCAGCAGCTGTCAATTGTGTACGTTTTTGGAAAGTGAAATTTCAGGAAATTACTTCCCCAAATAAATCATAATCTTCAGCGCCGGTGATTTTCACCGTTACAAAATCGCCGCGCCGGAGTTCTTTTTGCGAAGAGACAATAACTTCGCCATCCACTTCGGGCGAGTCGTATTCGGTGCGGCCAATATAGTTTTCCCCTTCTTCGCGATCGATAATCACTTTAAAAGTTTTCCCAATTTTTTGCTGGTTCAGTTCGGCAGAAATTTGTTGTTGAATTTCCATAATTTCATCGGCCCGTGCCTGTTTCACTTCTTCGGGAACATCGTCCTTAAATTTTTTGGCAGCATAGGTGTTTTCTTCGTGTGAATAGGGAAATACTCCCAGCCGCTCAAACTTTGTGTCGATGATAAATTGTTTCAGCTCCTCAAAATCTTCTTCCGTTTCCCCCGGGAAGCCAACCAGCATGGTGGTGCGCAAAATCACACCGGGCACTTCCGCTTTAATGTGTTTAATCAGCGCTTCGGTTTCTTCGCGGGTAACATGGCGCAACATATTTTTCAGCAC
>CAYRBS010000344.1:0-2729 GCA_964422335.1 uncultured Mariniphaga sp.
CTATTTACAGTTTTATAGCCGTGGCTTTCTGGAACCTTGTGGGCGCTGGTATTTTTGGATTTCTTATTAATCCGCCCATTGCACTTTATTACATGCAGGGACTGAACACAACGCCGGTTCACGGACACACTGCATTGTTTGGTGTTTACGGAATGTTGGGCATCGGCCTCATGCTTTTTGTTTTGCGTGATTTGGATATTACGGTGGTCTGGAAAGATAAATGGATGAAATTTTCTTTCTGGAGTATCAACATCGGGTTGGCAGCGATGGTACTCATCAGCGTGCTTCCTATTGGTCTCATTCAAACGGTAGCCAGTGTGCAGGAAGGGTTGTGGTATGCCAGGTCTGCTGAATTCCTGCAACAACCCCACATTTCAACACTTAAATGGCTGAGGGTTGTCGGAGACTCATTGTTTGGCCTGGGAACCCTGGCCCTGGTGTGGTTTGTTTTTGGGCTGAAATTCGGATGGAGTATTGAAAAACAAGATGAAGAAAATTGATGGTTTTTAAAATTTTTATAAGATCAAGGACAGTTGTGGTTTAGGACAGAATCATCTTTTTTATTAAATTTACAATGTTTCTTAAAAAAAAGGAGCTCATTTGGTGAGTCTCCTTTTTTTAACCTGTCAAAAATATTGTTATGAGTGAAAACATTGATAATTCGAAATTCAGGAAAGCAAAACTAAAGGAACTTATCCTGAAGTTGCACGAAGGTGAATCGGAAGAAGACGTAAGGCAACAATTGCTGGTTAGCCTGAGCAACATTCCTTACGGCGAAGTGGTGGAGGTGGAACAGGAGTTGATTTCAGAAGGGCTTCCCGAGGAGGAAGTGCTGAAGCTTTGCGATGCCCATTCGTCTGTGCTTGAGGGCAGGGTTGACCTGTCGGCTTCAAAAACCATTCCCGAAGGGCACCCGGTAGATGTAATGCTGGAAGAGAACAAGGCATTGAAACAGGTAGCCGGGAGTGTATTATTTACCATTTCGGCTTTAGAAGATGTGAAAGAAGATGACCTGGAGGAAACGGTGCTGCAGTTGAAGGCGGGCTTCAACCAATTGATTGATGTGGACAAGCATTATCAACGGAAAGAGTACCTGGTTTTTCCCTATCTTGAAAATATCGGTATTACCGGTCCTCCCAAAGTAATGTGGGGGAAACACGACGAAATAAGGGAATTACTGAAAGGGAGTATCGAAGTGCTGAACACCCCGGAACTTACGAAAGATGATTTGATTGCCTCTGCAGAACTTGTGCTTCAACCTGCTGCAAAAGGGGTTGTCGATATGACGATGAAGGAGGAAGAAATTCTTTTCCCCATGGCCATGGATGCACTTGCTGACAGCGATTGGTACCAGATTCGTAAACAGTCGGTTGAAATCGGATTCTGCCTGTACGATCCACCCACCGAGTGGACTCCGGAAGGAATGGAGGAAGAAAGCATTAACGAGGCGCAAAAAGAAGGTGGAAATATTCAACTTCCGTCGGGTAGTTTTACTGCCGAAGAGTTGATGGCTATTTTGAATACCGCCCCGGTGGATATGACTTTTGTGGATAGAAACGACAAGGTGAAATATTTTACCCAGGGCAGCGAACGGATTTTCCAGCGGAACCGCGCCATCCTTAACCGCGATGTACGCCACTGTCATCCTCCGGGCAGCGCCCACATTGTGGATAAAATCCTGGAAGATTTTAAAAGCGGGAAACAAACCCGTGCGCCTTTCTGGATTAACCTCGGTGGAAAATTTATTCATATTGAATATTTTGCCCTGCACAACGAAAAAGGGGAGTACCTCGGCACCCTTGAAGTCTCGCAAAACCTGACCGAATACCGGGCGCTGGAAGGAGAACAACGTATTTTATCTTATAAATAGACATTATGGAGCAGAAGGGAAATATTATTATCAGTCCAAAAACCAAGGTGATTCAGCTTATTGAAACCTGGCCGCAATTGGAAGCAGTGCTGATAGATTATGTGCCGGCATTCAGCAAGCTGAAAAATCCGGTGTTGCGGAAAACTGTGGCCAAAGTTGCCACCCTTCAGCAGGCGGCTTCCATTGGGAATGTGAAAGTGGAAGACCTGGTCAACCGGATGCGGAAAGAGGTAGGACAGGACTTGCTTGGGGATGAGGAAGAAACAGAATATCAAACGGTCCAGCCATCGTGGTTTGATGAAAATAAACTGCACAAAGAGCTGGATGCCCGTGAAATGCTGGCAGCCGGAGAGCACCCGGTTAACCAGGTAATGGCCGATTTGAAACAATTACCTCCCGGTAAAATTTATAAACTGCTGGTTCCATTTCTGCCTGCACCCCTCATCGACAAGGCCGCCAGCTTATCGGCAGAACATTGGGTAAATGAAATTACTGAAACGGATTTTGAGGTGTATTTTTGCAAACCGGAATAATTTTACCTGGTTTTTTGTTCCCGTTTTTCTGGATGCAGCGTTCTTGGTAGTTCGTTTTTTGGGTATGCAAGAATTAACCTGAAAAAATTTTTTCTTTTCCGAAAAGCTGTTATTTTTGCATCGCTTTAGAAGAGCAAGCGTTCTGGAAACAAAATAAATTCCCTAGTAGCTCAGTTGGTTACCCGTCCGACCGGAGTCATCCGGGCGGGGAGCGGCTCCGCCGCACTTTGGTGATGCAACCTGGAATATTAATAGGAATAAAAAAGTTGAAATTCCCTAGTAGCTCAGTTGGTTAGAGCGGCGGACTGTTAATCCGTAGGTCGTAG
>CAYRBS010000345.1:0-2729 GCA_964422335.1 uncultured Mariniphaga sp.
TTATTCCGAAATACTTTTGATAAACTTTATGGAACGTTCGTTGAAAGCAACGGGCTGGTCGAGGTTGCACACATGGCCACTGTTGCTAATCACCTCCAGTTTGGAGTTAAAGTGCCGTTTTACCAGGTCGGAAACCATGGGCAGAAACATGTGGTCGCGGTCGCCCATGAGGTAAAGTACGGGAGCTGAGGCTTCCTGTTGAATAAATTCTTTGAGATTGTCTCTTATTTCTTCTGTCATGCGCAACCATTTCCTGAATTCGCGTTCCCCCAGTTTAATGGCTTCTGTTATAAAAAGTTTTCGCGATTGGGCATGTTTTTTTGAAGGGATTAATATCCATGCATTCAGTCGGTAGAGCCACATGTAGGGCAGGATAGAATTCAGCAGTTTGGCCGTGTTCACCAACACGTTCATTTTTTTGTTGAATTGCACAATTGCCCCGCCCAGTATAATGGACTCGGCCCTGCCCGGGGAAAGTTTGTCGATGGAGCGGATAATTATGCAGCCCAGTGAAATGCCTACAAAATGGGCTTTTTTAATGTTCAGGTGATCCATCGTTCTTACCACATCGAGGGCAATTTCATCGAAACGGTACATCTCCTCTTTGGAGTAACTGGCTTTCGACTTTCCATGTCCGCGCAAATCGATTAAAAGCACATTGAAGTGTTTTTTGAAGTCGCGCAGTTGCCTGAACCATACCACATTACTTCCCCCGGCGCCATGCACGAACACCACCCAGGTTTTAGAAGTTTTATGTTTGAATATTTTGTGATATAACATTGGTGCAAATATAGAGTTTAAAAATGAAACTTCAATGTATTATTGAGTTCTGCTATTGTCGTTTAGCCGTTTTCTCCTGATACTGCCCATTCGGGAAAGACGGATGCATCAATACCGAAAACCAGCGTTCCCCAAAAATACATCACCAGTGTAGCAATAATAATGCCGGTAATGTTGAGCAAAATCCCGGTTTTAACCATTTCCATTACCTTGATGCGGCTGGTCCCAAAAACAATGGCATTGGGGGGAGTCGCCACCGGAAGCATAAATGCCAGCGATGCAGCCAAAGTTGCCGGTACCATCAACAGCAACGGGTTGATTTCAATGGTCATCGACAGGCCCGCCAGGATGGGAAGTATCATTTCAGTTGTCGCTACATTGGAAGTCAGCTCGGTAAGTACGGACATCAGCGTTACATTGGCCAGGGTAAGTACAATCGGTTCCAGTACAGCTAAGCCTGCCAGTTGCTCACCAAACCAAACCGACAACCCTGAATCCACAAAGCCTTGTGCCAGTGCAAATCCGCCACCAAAAAGCAATACAATTCCCCACGGTAATTTATTGGCTGTTTCCCAGTTCATTAACCGTTCGCCTGGTTCGGATTTCGATGGAATGACAAAAAGCAGCAACGCAATAAATATGGCTACTGTTCCATCGTTGATATAGGAAGGATTATCAAATAACTGCCCCCATCCCGGTATGTGTACTGTTTGAATGTCAAAACCGGAACGGAAAATCCAGAGCAGAGCCAGTGTAATAAATAAAACGAGTACGGTTTTTTCCTCGGGCTTTGCTTTGCCCAAACTTTTATATTCATCCCTGAATTCGTTCATTTTAAGATTTTCCCAGCTGTTTTTGGGGCGGTACATCAGAAACAGCAATAACCATGCGGCCATAAAAAGCAAAATGGTTACCGGCATGGCAAAAATGAACCAGTCGGCAAACGAAATTTCCGGCATTTCAGGAAAAATAATGTTCACGATGCGTGCAAACGACAGGTTGGGAGGGGTGCCTACCAGGGTAGATATACCACCGATTGACGCAGAATAAGCAATTCCCAAAAGCAACCCGGTGGCATACTTTCTGATTTTTTTGCGGCCCATGTTTTCTTCCAGCTTGAGTATAATGGATAAAGCAATGGGAATCATCATCATAGTAGTTGCTGTGTTCGACATCCACATCGACAACAACGAGGTAGCCAGCATAAACCCCAGTAAAATACGTCCGGGGCTGATGCCAAATGAAATAAGTATTTTGAGGGCAATGCGCCGGTGCAGGTTCCAGCGTTCCATGGCAAAGGCCATAATAAAACCACCAATGAACAGGAAAATGAGATGGTTAAAGTACATTGCCGACACGGTTTTCCCGTCCACTACGCCAAAAAGCGGGAACAGGGCTACGGGAATCAATGCAGTGGCAGCCAGCGGAATGGCTTCGGTGATCCACCAAAAAGCCATTAAAAGAGCTATGGCAAAGGTGTAGGTTACGTTTCTGTTTTCAGGGTCGAGATCGGCAAAAAGGATTACCGACAGGCTGATTACCGGCCCTAAAATTAGGGCGATGTGCTGTAACGAAACTGATCTTTTTCCAAATGGTTTCGGCATAACAGGAATTGAATTCGATGGAAAATTACTTAAACAGCGAAGCCAGGTGCCTGAAGGCTTCTTTAAACGATTCGGCGCTTTTCGAAAAAGCTTCTTTTGCCTCTCCCCATTTGCTGTCGCCTGATTCTTCCATTTGCCGGTATTTTGCCTTCAGTTCCGATTCAATCTGTTTTATCTCGGCCATGATTTCATTGTACTTTGCTTTCGATTTTTCCTTTAATTCATCCTTTCGTGATTCCAGCTCCTCAATGCCGGAAAAAAGTTCATCGATGCTTTTTTTGGCTCTTTCTTTAAATGCTTCCCTGTTCATTTTTTAGAGTTTAAAATTTCAGTTCTTACCAAAAG
>CAYRBS010000346.1:0-2721 GCA_964422335.1 uncultured Mariniphaga sp.
AGTGCTTAATTTCGGAACACCAACCTATCGGATTCCACATCAATTTCAATGGGTTTATCTTTTTGAACCTTCCCTGCCAAAATTTTCCTCGACAGATCGTTCAGCACATATTTTTGAAGCACACGTTTTACGGGACGCGCACCAAAATGCGGATCGTACCCCATGGCAGCAAGCCAATTGATGGCCTCATCGGTGATACTGATTTTCAAATCGGTTCCCGACAACCTTTTCACTACCTGTTTAAACTGCAACCCAACAATTTCATTGATGTCTTTACGCGACAATGGCGTAAACACGATTGTTTCGTCGATGCGGTTCAAAAACTCAGGGCGAATGGCTTTTCGTAACAAATCGAGCAATTTAAGCCGTGTTTCTTCCAGGACTGTATCCTGGTTTTCAGGTTTTAAATTCTCCATGCTTTCCTGGATAATGTGCGATCCCAGGTTGGATGTCATTATAATAATGGTATTCTTAAAATTGACCGTTCTACCTTTGTTGTCGGTGAGCCGCCCATCGTCGAGCACCTGCAGCAAAACATTGAACACATCGGCATGTGCTTTTTCAATTTCGTCGAAAAGCACTACCGAATAAGGTTTGTGCCGCACCGATTCTGTCAGCTGCCCACCTTCATCGTAACCCACATATCCCGGCGGGCTCCCAATGAGCCGAGTAACAGAAAATTTTTCCTGGTATTCCGACATATCAATGCGTGTAATCATGTTCTCATCGTCAAAAAGATATTCGGCCAGTGCTTTTGCCAGCTCGGTTTTACCCACCCCGGTGGAACCCAGGAAGATAAATGAACCAATAGGCCGCTTTTCATCCTGAAGGCCGGCACGGCTGCGGCGCACTGCATCGGAAACAGCAGCAATGGCTTCATCCTGGCCAACGACCCTTCTGTGCAATTCTTCTTCCATGTGGAGTAGTTTTTCGCGCTCGCTCTGCAACATTTTGGAAACAGGAATCCCTGTCCAACGCGCCACCACTTCTGCAATGTCTTCGGCATCAACTTCCTCTTTTATCAGGCTATCGCCTTCTTTCAGTTTTGCCAGTTCTTCCTGGAGTTTAACAATGTCAGTTTCCGCTTCCTTTATTTTACCGTACCTTAATTCGGCCACTTTTTCGTAATGCCCCTGGCGTTCTGCATCTTCTGCTTCAACCCGGAACCCTTCAATTTCCGATTTCTTATTCTGAATATTGTCAATAATGGCCTTTTCGCTTTGCCATTTTGCCCGCAAACGCGATTGTTCTTCCTTTAAATTTGAAATTTCTTCGTTTAGTGAAGAAAGTTTTTTATCGTCTTTTTCGCGTTTAATTGCTTCGCGTTCAATTTCAAGCTGTTTCACACGGCGTTCTATTTCGTCCAGTTCTTCGGGGACCGAATCCATCTCAAGGCGTAGTTTTGCGGCTGCCTCGTCCATCAGGTCAATGGCTTTATCGGGCAGAAAACGATCTGAAATATACCGTTGCGACAACTCAACCGACGCAATAATGGCATCGTCCTTAATTCGTACCTTATGATGGCTTTCGTACCTTTCTTTTATTCCGCGCAAAATTGAAACAGCGCTTAACGTATCGGGCTCATCCACATGTACTACCTGGAAACGGCGCTCCAGCGCTTTGTCTTTTTCAAAATATTTTTGATACTCGTTAAATGTTGTAGCGCCAATGGCCCGCAATTCGCCACGCGAAAGGGCCGGTTTCAGAATATTGGCAGCATCCATTGCGCCCTCGCCTTTACCGGCACCAACAAGTGTGTGAATTTCATCGATAAAAAGAATTACCTCTTCATTGGAATGAACCACTTCGTGTACCACTGCTTTCAAACGTTCTTCAAACTCACCTTTGTATTTTGCACCGGCAATTAAAGCCCCCATATCAAGTGAAAAAACCTGTTTTGACTTCAGGTTTTCGGGAACATCGCCGCGTACAATACGGTGCGCCAGACCTTCGGCAATGGCTGTTTTCCCGGTCCCGGGTTCCCCAATAAGTATTGGGTTGTTTTTCGTTCTCCTTGAAAGGATTTGAAGGATGCGCCGTATTTCTTCGTCGCGCCCAATAACCGGATCGAGCTTCCCTGAACGCGCCCGTTCATTGAGGTTCAGCGCAAAACGGTTCAGTGAATTAAAACGGTCTTCGGCAGTCTGGCTGTCAACCGTTGCCCCCTTCCGGAGTTCCTCAATGGCCTTAACCATATCTTTTTTAGTAATGCCATTGTCTTTCATCAATTGGCTTACCGAATCGTTTCCATCCAGCAATGCCAGTAATAAGTGTTCTACCGAAACGTACTGATCGCCCATTTCCTGGGCCAGTGCAAGTGACTTTTGCATCACCCGGTTGGCAGTTGGCGACAGGTATTGTTCTCCACCCGTTACCCTGGGATATGATTCAATAACTTTGTCAAGTGCCTGCTGAAACACGGGAGTATTCACCCCTAATTTTTTCAGCAGAAAATCCAGGACATTCTCGGCTGAATGGGTTAACCCTTTCAGAATGTGCCCGGTTTCAATACCTTGCTGATTATTTCCCTGTGCAATTTGAGTGGCATGTTGAATGGCCTCCTGTGCTTTTATGGTAAAATTGTTCAAGTTCATGATATTAATCTTTAAATTCACCTTTTTGTTAACAAAATACAATCCATAATTAACTGAAAGACAAAGTGTCACACAAATCATTAATAAACTGAAATTATTTCTGGGGGACACAGTCGATACGTGAATA
>CAYRBS010000347.1:0-2715 GCA_964422335.1 uncultured Mariniphaga sp.
CGCTAATGCTATTTGGCATTGCCATGGTTGGCATGCTTACAGTAGAAGCTCAGGTTCAGCGGATTACAGGTACTGTCACTAGTTCGGACGACAGCAATCCGATACCTGGAGTTTCTGTGGTGGTACAGGGTACCACACTGGGTACAATCACCAATATTGATGGTGAATACCAGATTGATGTTCCCAACGAAGCAGAAACATTGGTTTTTTCATTCGTAGGGATGAAAACAGTTGAGCTGCCTATTTCCGGAACAGTGATGGATGTAGAAATGGATCCGGATATTTTAGGTATTGATGAGGTAATGGTAGTTGCTTACGGCACCACAACCAAAGGTTCATTTACCGGTTCTTCTGCAGTTATGGATACTGAAAAACTTGAAAAACGGCAGGTATCCAATGTTTCAAATGCATTGGCCGGAGCTGTTGCGGGAGTGCAAGTATTGAGCAACAACGGTCAACCTGGTACTTCTGCCACCGTTCGTGTTCGTGGTGTGGGTTCTATTAATGCAGGCTCCAATCCGTTATATGTTGTTGATGGTATACCGTTTGATGGTGACCTCTCTTCTCTCAATAGTTCGGATATTGAGTCAATGACTGTATTGAAAGATGCTGCTTCCACTGCTTTGTATGGTTCCCGCGGTGCCAACGGAATCATCATGATTACTACTAAAAAAGGTACTGCCGGAGAACCAAGGGTTACGTTGGATGTTAAGTATGGTGTTAATTCCCGTGCTGTTGAAAACTACGAGGTATTAACCAGTCACCAGAATTATACTGAAACGGCCTACAGGTCAATTTACAATGCCGGCATTTATAATTTAGGCTATTCCCCTGTTCAGGCCAATGCTTATGCCAACGAAAAAATTATTACCAATACTGAAGGTGGATATGGGTACCAGATTTATACAATCCCCGAAGGGGAACTTATGGTCGGTACCAATGGAAAGTTAAACCCGCATGCCCAATTGGGTTATAATGACGGAACTTATTATTATACACCAGATAACTGGGCTGATGAAACTTTCCAGCAAAATCCGAGACAAGAATACAATTTGTCAATTTCAGGTGGTACCGAAAAGCAAAATTACTTTATGTCTTTTGGTTACATGGATGATCAGGGAGTTGTCCCCGGCTCAGGATTCAAAAGACTTTCCGGACGTTTCAACGGGGAACAGGAGATAAAAGAGTGGTTAAATGTGGGTGCCAATGTAAACTACAATCAAATACAGAGTGATTATCCCGGAGAGCAGGTAACCACTACCTCAAGTGGTAATGCATTTTTTGTTGCCAATTATATTGCTCCGGTTTATCCGATTTATGTTCGCGATGGAAGTACACAAGATATATTAGAAAATAATGGTCGTAAAGTTTACGATTACGGAGATGGTGTGAGTACTAACAATTCGCGTTCATTTATGCAAATTGCCAACCCTGCCGGTGACCTGGTTTACAATAAAACAGATTATTTAATGGATATCCTGAATAGTTCGTGGTATGCTGAAATTAATCCGGCTGTAGGGTTGACACTTACAGCAAAATATGGTCTTAATGTTGACAATACACGGTATAACGATCTTGGTAATGCATATATGGGACAAAGTGCTTCCTATGGCGGCACGGCTTACCAGCAACAGGACCGTACAACCGGATTTGACCAGCAATACCTTGCTTATTATCAGCGTGAATTTAATGATATGCACCAATTTGAATTTACAGCGGGTTACGATGGATATTCCTATGCTACGGAGTATGTTTACGCTACTGCACAGAACCTCTACAATCCTGAAAGTTATTATGTGGACAATGCCATTGATAACAAGAGAGGTGGCGGTGCAAAAGATACTTATGCAACGAAAGGTATTTTCGGACGTCTAAATTACTCGTTTAATGACACCTACTTTGGGAATGTGACTTATCGCCGTGATGCTTCTTCACGTTTTCATCCTGATAATCGCTGGGGTGATTTCTGGTCGGCTAGTGCTGCCTGGATGTTAAATAATGAGGCATTCCTGTCCAGTGCTGCATGGATTGATATGTTGAAATTGAAAGCATCCTATGGGGAGCAAGGAAACGACAATATAGGTAACTATTACGCCTGGCTTGATCAATACAGAATGACAGGTGCTGAGGGTGTTTTTTCTGACGGAACTTTAATTTATAAGGGCAACCCTGATTTAACCTGGGAAACCTCCACTTCGTATAATATAGGAATCGATTTTGGCATATTGAATAATCAGTTCTCAGGAAGCCTTGAATATTTTGGCCGTAAATCTGCCGATATGCTTTATTATAAGCCAGTAGCTGCAAGTTTGGGATATACTGAAATTCCGATGAATATTGGTTCAATGACAAACTCTGGCCTTGAGCTTGATTTTAATTGGAATGTTCTGAACCTGAATAATTTAACATGGAATGTAAATGCGAATGCTACATTCATCAAAAATAAAATTAACGAATTGCATCCCGATTTGGAAGGTGACCTAATCGATGGCACTCGTATTTATGAAGAAGGCGAATCAATGTATCGGATGTATCTGGTTGATTATGCCGGAGTAGATACTGAAACTGGTATGGCGCAGTACTGGGCAGAAGATGAAGATGGTAACGCGATTGAAACAAGTGACTATTCAGTAGCCACATCATACAAAGTTGCTACAGAGGACTTGTTGCCTAAAGTTTACGGAGGTTTTGGTACTTCTATTGAAGCTTACGGAA
>CAYRBS010000348.1:0-2705 GCA_964422335.1 uncultured Mariniphaga sp.
CGGAACGTATTATAATATTTAAAACAGTCGTCTTTCGGACTTAACCGTATGGCGACTGTTTTTTTAATGCAGGTGAATTTGTTCATCGTATTCAATATCGAAAGATAATCCATCGAGGCACTGGTTGTATTTGCTCACTAATTCACGCTGGTCGCGGCCCCCGATAAAAATGTTTGCCAGCTCATAACTGTAGCTGTCCTGCCCCTGCAACTCATCCAGGTGCATGTCGTTTTTAACGTGAATTTTAATTTCCAGCCCGGAGATAAATTTTTTCAGTATTTTGATTTCATCTACTGTCGGCGTTTTTTTCACTGTTCCGCTTTTGAAAGTACGTAACATGAAATTTGCGGCCTTGTTAAACTCGCCATTCATTTCCATGGTTTTGGGTTTTTGCCCCAATGCCAGCGACAACATTACGTAGTGGTGCGAAATTCCATGCACTTTTTCAAAAATATCGGTGTGGGCTTGCGAAATTCGCGGATTTATTTCCAGGAAGTAAACTTCATCTGCTGTTTGGTTGTAGAAATATTCAATGTTGAAGGGTGAATTGTTCAGCCCGAGCTGGGTCACTAATCTCCGGGTAACATCGGCCATTCTGAACTGGATTTCCTGCGGAAGCGATGACGGGTACTCGTACCTTCCAAACGAGGAACGGTCTTCGTCCCTAATCGAATCCACAATTCCGTAAACTACTACATTGCCGTTGTGCACATAGCCTTCTACCGTGCATTGGTGGCCGGTTATGGGACTTTCGGCAATACAGGTTTCTTCCATATCGGCAAACTCCTGGGGCATGTTGTAGCGTTTCATAAGGTAATTGAAAGGCTCAGAAATAAAGGAGATGTGTTTTTTAATCTCTTCCATGTACTCGTAGAACTGAGCCTCGCCGTTAACCCGGTATGCCAGAAAGGAACGGAACGATTTAATGGGCTTTACCCAATACGGGGCAACCATTCCCAGTTCTTTGTAAACACCCTTTTTAAACGGGTCGAATGCTTTAAATACCGGAATATGATCCTGGATAACTTTGCTTTGTTCCAGTCGGCTCCAGTACTTGTTTTCACATTTCATGATGCTTTCAAGCGATGGGCCCGGCAATCTGTATTTTTCCGCAATTATCGGCAGGAGTGTGGTTCCCGGAAAATCATAATAACTTACAATGGCGTCAATTTTCCCGTGTTTATCGATACGGTTAAAACAGGTGTTAATTAATTTCTCCATATCATAATTATCCACCTGCCTCATTTCTTCTATTTCAAGTGCAGGCAAAAAATCACATTCATCGGCTCCCGGTATTCTTTGAAGTTTTTTTAAGTTGAAAGGATCGAGTCCAATTACAAAAACTTGCTTTTTCATCGTCTTGTTTTTAATTTTTACAAATAATCTCTTTTAATCCGCTCATCCCACGATTTGCTAAAAACCCTTACATCGCCTTCGTAAGCATCCAGCGTAGCCCTGATTATAAAGTGGGTTTTTGTTGATGTGAGTACGGTGCGTGTTTTGGTATTAACCGTCCAGTCGTCGCGTTTAAAACTGCGCAGGCTTATAACTTCACCCCGCAGGGTATCGTAATTATAGCTTTGGTATGAATATTTTTCCGTTACATCTTTTTGAACGGCCCAGTTAATGTCATCAATTTTGTATTGCGCATCATTGTTTGTAACATGCAAAGTAACTTCGTTCGATGCCAGGTTGTGAATCACCTGCCATTCTCTTTTCGGTGGCACCAGTAATGTAGTTTTCATTATTTCTTCCAGATTGGGTTTTCCCAGGTCTGGTAAATAGTTGTCGTTCTCCGCGGGTTTTCTTATTGGCAATGCCAACCGGCACTCGCTGGGCCGAACGGTGAGTGTAACCGGTTCGGGCGAAGGCCACACCAGCGGCCAGTACGAGGTGGATAATGACAACCTGATTTTATGGCCTGTCCTGAAATGCTGGGCGATGTGGTTGAGTTTTAGTTTGACGGTATATTTTTGGCCCGGGTTCAAAAACGAGGGATTTTCGTCGCTGTCCCGGTGGGTAAGGTTCAACACACCGTAAGTAATACGTGTTGCCCGTCCGTTAGGCGCTACATCCGAAATACGTGCTGCAATCATAGCAACGGGTTTGTCACTTTTCAGTGAAAGCGTGAGTTCGGGTGCCCCCAATATTTCAACACCCTGTTTCAGCGGAAGGGTGTCAAAAATCAATGCCCCGCCGTCTTCTTCCCGCTGGTCGCTCGGTAAATCGGTAGAAGCAGCATACGAACACCACTTTCCGGCAAATAACCCCACGCTCAGGGGACTTTGGATTTTCACCGGATAATCATAGTCTGGCAGATTGCCTTCAAAATCAATTTCACCATTTTTAAGTTTTAAATTTTTCATGGTTATATTACCGGTTGGAAACTCTTTTTCAGCTATCCAATGGCCAGGTCTTTTTGCCGATACGGGCGAAACGGTGTCCTGCATCCATGCGCGCAGCATTGGCTCTTCGTCAATCCCGTTTTTAATGCCTTTAAGCCAGCGGTCCCACCAACGGAGGGCATCACCTAAAAAATCAATAGTAGGGCCAGGGCCACCCAGGTGTGGATATTTGTGCCCCCACGGGCCAATCAACCCTCTCCGGGGAACCTTCAGGTTTTCCAAAAGGCGAAACACCGCGTTGGAGTAACCATCAGCCCACCCACCGATAGCATAAACCGGGCATTTAATATTTTCGTAATT
>CAYRBS010000349.1:0-2703 GCA_964422335.1 uncultured Mariniphaga sp.
TTTCATTTGACTATGTTTTCTTCTCTCAACATTTTATTCAGTGAGGTTTTCAGTTGCGAAGATAGTTGTTTTGCTGTAAACAGAAAGTGCAGAAATGGGTTTTAAATATTTTTAAAGACTTTGTTCCAGCATAATCCCTGTCACCAAGCGGCCGGTTTGTATCCCGTCGCGCCGGGCAGAAAAGTAGTAGTCTTTTTTATGAAAAGTGCACTGGCCTGAAATTTCAATGTTTTGGGGCAACAGTCCGCAATCCATTAAAATTTGGCGGTTGGCTTCCCATAGGTTAAAATGAAATTTCCCGGATGAGTTTTTGCTCAGGGTTTTAGGGGCATTGGGAATCTTCGCAAAAACTGCTTTTACCACTTCGTCGCCTACTTCGTAAACGTCAGGGCCAATAGACGGACCTATTACTGCCCGGATATCGGCAGGGGATGACCGGTAGGTTGCCGATAGTTTTCGGACCGCCTCACGGGCAATTTGTTTCACCGTTCCCCTCCACCCGGCGTGGATGGCCGAAATGGCTTTTCCCTTTGGATCAAAAAGAAGGATGGGGACACAATCGGCTGTTTGAACACACAAACAAATGCCAGGCTGGTTGGTAGCCAGCGCATCGGTATTTTCCAGCTCTTCTTCCGGAAGTCCATAAAGTTCAACAATACAACTTGTATGTGTTTGGCGCGGAAAAACCAGCTGTTCTGGGCCGATTCCCAAAACATGAGCCAGCATCTCCCGGTTTTTTCTGATTTTCTGCACTGGTTCCCCGGTAAAGCGCGGGGCATCAACGCCGGGAAAAGTTTGCCGGTGGGTGGTAAAAGCTTTTACTCCGGCGAAAGCTTCCAAAAGAGGATAGGTAACAAGATTTTTATCCATTCCGAAGGATTTCATTCAGCTTTTGTTTGTTTAAAAGAGTAACTGTTTTCTTTTCAATGATTATGAGTTTTTCATGCTGCATTTCGCTGAGTACGCGTGCCAGCGACGGGCGGGTTACGCCAAACAGTTCTGCCAGTTGTTGCTGTGTGCTTTTCAGCTCCACCGAATGTAGCCTGTCGCCGGCTTCCTGCAGGAGGAAGTGGGCCATTTTTTCCCGAATAGTTTTGAAGCTTAAAAAATGCAGTTTTTGTGAAAGAAACTGGCTTCGCGATGAAATGCTGTCCAGGTAATTCCGCAGAATTTGCGTATTTTTCTGAAGCAACTTTAAAAACTCGGTAACGGGGATGGCAAGCATTCTCACCGTGTTGTTGGTTGTGACGGTAACCGGGAACCGGTTTTTTTTGCCAAACAAAAATGCCGTAGCCAACGGGCGGGGGGCTTCAATGTCCTCAATTTTGATGGTTTTTCCCGAATAATCGATCATTTCACCTTTTACGCTTCCCGAAAGAATAATGTAAAGATAATTGGTTGGTTCACCTGCAATAGCAACTACTTCCCCTTTCTTGAAATTCTTTATCTGGAAATGAATCCCGTTCAGCAGTTTTTTTGATTCATTCCCTGGAATACCTTTAAATACCGGGCATTTTTCCAACAACTTGTAATCCATCATTTCCGCAAATTTTGTAACAATTGGTACAATTTCAGGAACGCAGTTTCCGCAGTTTTGTTCCCAAAAAAGAAAAAACAATGATAAGGGAAATAGTTAAAACAGACGAAGAATTATGTGACGGATGCGGCGACTGTGTCCCCAACTGTCATGAAGGGGCCCTGCAGATTATCGATGGTAAAGCACGACTGATAAGCAAACTGATGTGCGAGGGACTGTAACTGGAACACCCACTCTGCTGTTGATTGTCGATTGAATTAAAATTAGATTTATTAGAGTTTCTTGAATTTAAAATAGAATTTTTACCAAATTATGTGGCATTTAAACCCAAAATGCACGTACCCTATTTATACATTTTGCCCCATTTTTTGAAAAAACACGAAACCTTATTGTGGTTTTAATATTTTAACTCCTTTTTTTTAAAAGCAGATAAAGAGGTGTTTATATATTAATTGAGTAATATTTTTGATGCAAAAATTCTATTACCATCGGTTTTCGGGGAAAATTTATTTGCACCGTGGTGATAAGATTTCGTAACTTTTATCAAGATTAAGGTGGGAATTTTTAATGTGAAATTCCGAATTTGAGAAACATCACGTTGTTAACGTTCCCAAAATGTGGGTGACAGTAGGGAACCTCTATTTTAAAATAGAATAAATATATTTTTTTAAAACGTTTACAAACCAGAATATCAGGCATATAAACCAATCAACCTTATTTTACTGCAAACTGTTTTTGGAATCATTTAGAATTCTAATTTGAAAAAGTCTGGACACCAACAAGTTTAAACAAACGATTTTGATGTGAATTTTTAACCGAACTGTGAACAAACAGAGCAGAGTAATAAGCGACGCTTATAATGAAGGTTACCATCAGTTTGAAATTTAAAAAATTAATCAATGATTTTAAATTTATAAAAGATGTCGAAAAAAAGATTTAATGAATTTGAAATTCAAAAAATTCTGCAAGAGCACAAGGATGGTACACCAATCCAACAGGTTATTGAAACTTATGGTATCAGCCAGGCAACGTTTTACAACTGGAGGGCAAAGTACGGCAACCTTTCTTCGTCAGATTATTTAAAACTAAATAAACTAAAGGAAGACAATGAAAGGCTTAAGCAGATGTTTGCAGATTTAAGCCTGGAAAATGAGTTGTTGAAGTCG
>CAYRBS010000350.1:0-2690 GCA_964422335.1 uncultured Mariniphaga sp.
GTGCAGGAAATGAACGATTTTGTGGATTTGGCTTTTGAACTGGCTTTTAAATACCGGAACCCGGCCATGATTCTTACCGATGGCGCTATTGGCCAGATGATGGAAAAGGTAAAACTTTCTGCATACAAAAAACGAAATACGGGCGAGGAGGTTATTGAAAAGTGGGGAAACTGGGCTACCACAGGTAAACCATCCACCCGTCCGCGGAATATAATTACATCTCTCGAGCTGGACTCCCTCAAAATGGAGTCAAATAACCGGCGGTTCCAGGAAAAATACCGGACGATGGAAGTGGAAGAGCAGCGGTACGAAACTTTTGAGTGCGACGATGCTGAATACATTCTGGTAGCTTTTGGAACTTCGGCCCGGGTATGTCAAAAATCGGTGGAGATTGCCCGTGCCAAAGGATTGAAGGTAGGGCTGCTCAGGCCCATTACGCTTTTCCCTTTTCCTAAAGATGGTATTGGCGGGTTGGCGCCAAAGGCAAAGGGCTTTTTGTCGGTGGAGATGAACGCCGGGCAAATGATAGAGGATATTAAGCTGGCTGTTTACGATGCAGGTGTTATCCGCCGGGTTGAATTCTTTGGAAGGATGGGCGGAATTATCCCTTCTCCCGGAGAAGTAGTGGAAGCATTGGAACAAAAATTTTTACAGGAGGAAAAATAATGGAAATCAAAGATATTATTAAACCGGAAAACCTTGTTTACGGGAAATCGAAAGTGTTGGTTGATACCATTATGCATTACTGTCCGGGTTGTACCCACGGGGTGGTGCATAAATTATTGGCCGAACTGATTGATGAAATGGGAATTCAGGAAAAAACAGTGGGAGTTGCCCCGGTAGGGTGCGCCGTATTTGCGTATAATTACCTTGAAATTGACTGGCAGGAGGCTGCCCACGGACGGGCGCCGGCAGTGGCAACAGGGATTGCACGGCTGAATCCTGAAAAATTCGTTTTTACTTACCAGGGCGATGGCGATTTGGCTTCCATCGGCGCTGCCGAAATTATCCATGCCTGCAACCGGGGAGAGAACATTTTGGTAGTGTTCATTAACAACGGGATTTACGGGATGACCGGCGGGCAAATGGCCCCCACTACCATCGAAAATATGGTAACTTCTACAACGCCTTGTGGGCGCGATACCGAGCTGAACGGCTATCCGCTGAAAATGACCGATGTGGTGGCAAACCTGCCCGGAACATCTTACGTTACCCGTCAGTCGGCCCAAACGGCACCAGCTGTGCGCAAATGCAAACGGGCTCTGAAAAAAGGCATTCAAAATGTCCTCGATAAAAAGGGAACCTCGTTTGTGGAGGTAGTGTCCACCTGCAATTCAGGCTGGAAAATGACGCCGGTGCAGGCCAATAAATGGATGGAGGAGAATATGTTTCCTTATTATCCGCTGGGAGATTTGAAAGACAGTGAAAAAGGGGAACCTGTTTTAAAAAACTAAAAACCGGGAGTTATGACAGAAGAAATGATCATTGCGGGATTTGGCGGACAGGGTGTACTTTCCATGGGGAAAATTCTTGCCTATTCAGGAATTATGGAAGACAAAGAGGTAACCTGGTTCCCGTCATACGGGCCCGAAATGCGTGGCGGCACCGCCAATGTAACCGTAATTGTTAGCGACCACCGTATCAGTTCGCCTGTGCTGCACGAGTTCGATACGGCCATCATTCTGAACCAGCAAAGTATGGATAAGTTTGAAAAAGCGGTAAAACCAGGTGGAGTGTTGTTGTACGATCCCAACGGAATAGTAAATCCACCCAGCCGGGAGGACATAAATATTTATAAAGTAGAAGGTACCAAAACAGCAGCGGAAATGGGAAATCCAAAAGTGTTTAACATGATTGTGTTTGGCAGTTTCCTGAAAGTAAAACCCATTTTGCGCATCGACAATGTGGAAAAAGGATTGGAAAAATCGCTGCCCGAGCGGTACCATAAACTCATTCCGCTGAACCTGGAGGCCATTCAAACAGGGCAGAAAATTGTGGAAACCGTGCGGGAAGTGTAAAAACCGGATTCGTTATTTCGGGCGGGTTTTTAACCTTTCACCCGGGAAAAACCGCGTCAATTTTTTCTGCCAGGTTGTGGTCTTTTTCGGTAATTTTCCCTTCGGAATGGGTGAAAAGCATCACCTTTACTTTTTTATACGAATGGATTAAAATGTCGGGGTGGTGATCGGCTGCTTCGGCCAGCGGCATAATCTGGTTCACAAAGTTTACAGCATCTTTGAAATTCCCCAGTACAAATTCTTTTGTCAGGTAATTATTCTCTTTATTCCAACTCATAATGTATGTATTTTAATTGTAATTTTCTGATTGATTGAATATTATCAAGTTCCATCATTGCTTTTCCTGATGTTTTTCCTGCTCTTTTTTCTTCTGTTCTTTTTTTCTTTTTGATTTTCGATACCAGAAATAAACGGCAATAACGGTAACCGGCAGAACGATATATAAAACAATGTTGAATAAATTGATGTCAACTGGTTCTGGAACAGTTGGCGGGTACATATCGGGCGACTGTGCATGCAATTGTGCCCAAAAGAAAATGAAGAAAATAATATAAATAAACTTACGGTACATCATTCAATCAATAATAGTTATTCCTTTTATATATAAAGCAATTGGCTGGCTGCATTGTTCAAAGTAACATTTAATTCCTGACAATTAAGCTATTGTTTTAA